>DASQTM010000184.1:0-8903 GCA_035641875.1 Microvirga sp.
TATCCCGGCATTCTCATCGCCCATGTGTTCCTGAACGCGCCGTTCGTGGCGCGCATCCTTCTCGACGCCTTGGGCCTCGTGCCGGCGGAGCACTGGCGTCTGGCCACCGCCTTCGGCTTCACGCCCGCGCAGGTGTTCCGCCATCTCGACTGGCCCGTGCTGCGCGCGGAGCTGCCCGGTCTCGCAGGCCTGGTGTTTCTTCTGTGCTTCAAGAGCTTCGCCATCGTGCTGGCGCTCGGCGGGGGTCCGAGCCGGTCCACCCTGGAAGTGGCCATCTTCGAGGCCCTCAAGGTCGACCTGGATTTCGGCCGCGCCGCGTGGCTCGCCCTGATCCAGCTCGCCATCTGCCTCGCCTTGACGCTCATCCTCAACTGGGCCTTCACGCGCCCGCCGGTCGGCCACACCATTCGGGCGCTGATCCGCCGCCCCGATGCGGCGAACGGGACCCTCAAGATCGTCGATGCGGCGCTCCTCGTGATCGGCGCGCTCTTCGTCGGGCCGTTGGCGCTGAGCGTGCTCGAAGGCGTCCGGCATTTCCTTGCGGTGATGGACGCGGATCTTCTCCAGGCGTTCGTGACCAGCATGGCGATCGCCGTGGTCGCCGCGACCCTGGCCTGCCTTCTGGCCCTGGCGCTGGCGGCCGCGGTGCGACGTCAGCGCCTCGTCCTCAAGTCGCCCCGCATGGCGGCGTTGGTGGATGTCCTGCCCAGCGCCCTTCTGGCGGTGCCGCCCTTCGCCCTGACCGCAGGCCTGTTTCTCATTTTTCGGCGCTTCGCCGACCCTTCGGCCGCAGGGCCGATCCTTCTGCCGCTGATCAACGGGCTGACGGCCCTTCCCTTCGCCTACCGCTCCATCGCGCCTCGCCTCATGACGGCGGGAGAACGCTATGGCCGCGTGGCCGCCTCCCTCGGCCTTACCGGCTTCGCCAAGCTGAGGATCATGGACTGGCCGGTGCTCAAGCGGCCCCTGGGCGCGGGTTTTGCCCTCGCCATGGCCTTGTCGTTCGGCGATTTCGGCATCGTCGCCCTGTTCGGCGGCGCGGAGCTGCGCACCCTGCCCTACCTCCTCTACGAGCGCCTCGGCGCCTATCGGATCGAGGAGGCCTCGGCCATTGGGCTTCTCATCGTCCTCGTCGCTTTCCTCCTCGCTCATGTGTCAGGCCGGTTGTCCCATGCTGGCGATTGAACGCTGCCGTCTCACCTGGCCGGATTTCGTAGCCGATTACTCCCTGGAGGTGCAGGCGGGACATCTCTGCGCCGTGGTGGGACCGTCGGGCGGCGGCAAGACCACCCTGCTGCACATGATCGCCGGCTTCGAGACCCCGGACAGTGGCAGGCTCACCTTTGACGGGCAGGATCTTCTGCGGCTTGAGCCAGCGAAGCGCCCCGCGGCTACCGTGTTCCAGGACCACAATCTGTTTCCCCATCTGACCGCGTTGCAGAACGCCGCCCTGGGCCTGCGCCCTTCTTTGCGCCTCTCCGCCGACGAGAGGCTTCTCGTGGAAGACATGCTGGCCTCCGTCGGATTGAAAGGGCTCAGCGCGCGCAGGCCCGGCGAGATGTCGGGAGGGCAGCGTCAGCGCGTGGCCCTCGCTCGGGCCCTGATCTCAGGGCGTCCGCTCATCCTGCTGGACGAGCCCTTCAGCAGCCTCGATCCTGGCCTGCGCCGGGACATGGTGCAGCTCGTCGACGACTTGCGCCGGAGGCGCCCGGTCACCATCCTGATGAGCATCCACACCCCGGAGGACGTGGCCGATCTGGCCGATCAGATAGCCTTTGTGGCGGACGGCAGGGTCATGGCCTCGGGAGTGCCTTCCGCCATCCTGAACGGTCCCCTGTCAAAGAGCATTGCGGCGGCGACCTCCGACTCCTGACCTGCCTCCGCTCCGGACCATGCCTCTTCACGAACTGGACATTAAGTGGCATGGTGCCGGCTCGCCGTGATCGTTCCGCCCCTCCAAGATCTTTCCCCATGAGCAAGCTCCTCTTCCTCGGCCTCGATGGCGGCGGCACCAAATGCCGGGCCCGTCTTCGGGATGAAGGGGGCAACCTGCTGGGAGAAGGCTCCGGCGGCCCCTCGAACATCCGCCTCGATCCTGAACTGGTCTGGGGCTCGATCCTCGCCGCCTGCCGGGAGGCGCTGGCGCAGGCAGGGCTCCACGAGACCGATCTCAGGCGCGTTCATGCGGGCATGGGCGCGGCCGGAGCGGGACAGGCGAGCGCCGTCGAGCGCCTGCTCTCGCGTCCGCACCCTTTCTCGTCATTCGCCATCGACACGGATGCCCACACCGCCTGGCTCGGAGCCTTCGGGGGCGGGGACGGAGCGATCCTGATCCTCGGCACAGGCTCCTGCGGCTATGGCGGGGCAGGCGGACAATGCCATTATGTCGGCGGCTGGGGCTTCGAGATTTCCGACGAGGGAAGCGGCGCCGTTATGGGTCGCGAACTCCTGCGCCGCGCCGTGTGGGCTCATGACGGGAGAATCCCATCCACGCCGTTGTCGGACGAGATTATGGCCGAGTTCGACAACAATCCTGAAATCCTGGTCGACTGGGTCGGCAAGGCCAAGCCTGGCGACTACGCGGCCTATGCGCCGCGCGTTCTGGACCATGCCCGACGGCGCGACCCCTTGGGCGTCGAACTGGTGGCCGCGACCGCAGCAGGCGCCGCCGGGATCGCCACGCGCCTGCTCGATCTCGGGGCGCCCTCCCTATGCCTTTTCGGCGGGCTGGCGGAACCCTTGCGGCCCTGGCTTCCGCCGCCGGTTCAGGCGGCGGTCGTGCCCCCCGCGGCGGACGCCCTCGACGGGGCCGTTCTCCTTGCCAGGACGGCTCAGGCGCGGGGAGCCCCATGAGCGAACAGGCCCCTGAAGCCCTGTCCCTGATCCCCTTGGACGGGGGCAATCCCACGCCGCTCTATCTGCAGCTCCAGCAATCCATCGAGGATGCGGTCCGCAGGGGGTCCATCAAGCCGGACGCGGCGCTTCCGGGGGAGCGCGATCTTGCCCGGCAGCTTGGCATCTCGCGCGTCACCGTGCGCAAGGCCATCACCGGCCTCGTCCGGAAAGGGGTTCTGGTTCAGCGCTGGGGATCGGGAACCTTCATCGCGCCCCAGATCCGCCTCGAGCAGCCCCTGTCGCGCCTGTCGAGCTTTACCGACGACATGCTGGCGCGCGGTCTCGAATCCTCCGCGGTGCTGCTCAGCCGCTCGGTGGGACCGGCGTCGTCCGACGAATTGATGGCGCTCGGGCTCTCCCCCGGGGATACCGTGAGCCGCGTCAACCGCCTGCGCCTCGCCAATGGCATCCCCATGGCCATCGAGCACGCGGTCATCCCCTCGCGGTTCCTACCGGATCCCTCCGTCGTCAAGCAGTCCCTCTACGCGGTGCTGCACGAGAAGGGCGTTCTGCCGAGCCGCGCCCTGCAGAGATTGCACGCGGTCCTGCTCAATGAGGAACAGGCCTCCCTGCTTCACGTTCCACCCCAGAGCCCGGCCCTGTACATTGAGCGCCGCTCGTTCACCGGAGCCGGCGAGGCCGTCGAGTTCACGTCGTCCTATTACCGGGGCGACGCCTATGATTTCGTAGCCGAGCTGACCATCGGCCAGCCCGACCGGATGCATGACGATGATGCCTGACCAGACCGCCCCTGCCATGAACCTCTCCGGCATGACGGCGATGCTTCGCGAGGCCCGCGAAGCCCCGGAGGTCGTCGCACGCCTGATCGAGCGCAACGCGCCCCTGTGCCGGGAACTCGGCGCGCGCCTTCGCGCCTCGCAGCCACCCTTCGCCGTCACCTGCGCGCGGGGCAGTTCGGACAATGCCGCGACCTTCATCAAGTATCTGCTCGAGATCCATTCGGGGCTGGTGACCGCCTCCGTCGGCCCGTCCGTGACATCCGTCTACGATGCCCGCCCGCGCATGCGCGGCGCGCTCTTTCTGGCGGTCTCGCAATCGGGCCGCAGCCCGGACATCCTCAACCTCGCAGCCGCCGGGCGCGACGACGGCGCGCTGACGGTCGCGCTGGTCAACGACACATCCTCGCCGCTCGCCTCCACCTGCGAGGTAGTGCTGCCGCTTCATGCGGGCGCGGAGAAGAGCGTTGCCGCCACGAAGTCGTTCATCGCGGCCCTGGCGGCCGGGTTTCAGCTCGTGGCCCATTGGTCTCAGGACGAGGCGCTCCTCGCGGCCCTCGACACCTTGCCGGATGCTCTCGGCAGGGCAGCGGAGATCGACTGGTCGCCGGCGCTGCCGCTTCTCTCGCGGGCAAACAACCTTTTCGTCGTCGGCCGCGGCGTCGGCTTCGCCATGGCGCAGGAAGTGGCGCTGAAGTTGAAGGAGACTTCGGGCATTCACGCGGAAGCCATGAGCTCGGCCGAGCTGATGCACGGCCCCTGGACCCTGGCGGGCGATCACTTCCCGATCCTGGTGCTCAGCCAGCGTGACGAGACCCTGAGCGGCGTGAACGACTTAGTGAGCAAGCTCAACGAGCAGGGGGTCCCTGTGGTGGTGGCGGGAGCCGCCGAAGGCCCGGCCCCGGTGGTGCTGCCGTCCATCGAGGACGCCCACCCGTTCCTCGCGCCCATCGCCCTCATCCAGAGCTTCTATCCCCTCGTGAACGCCATCGCCCAGGCCCGGGGGCGCAATCCGGACAGCCCTCCGCGCCTGCGCAAGGTGACGGAGACCCTGTGATGCCCCTAGCGCTGACCGGAGCGCGCGTCTTCGACGGCGCGCATATCCTCGAAGGCCGCGCCGTCGTGATCGGGAACGGCCGCATTCTCGCCGTCCCGCACGAGCGGGATCTCGGCGCGGATATGGAGCGCCGCCGGATCGAGGGTCTGCTGGCCCCGGGCTTCATCGACGTGCAAGTCAATGGCGGCGGCGGCGCTCTCTTCAACGACGCCCGCAACGTGGACGGCTTGAGAACCATCGCGGCCGCCCATCGCGCCTACGGCACCACCGGCCTGCTGCCCACCTTCATTACCGACACCCGCGAGCGCATGGCGGAGGCCATGGACGCCGTGCGCGACGCGCTGGCCGCGCGCGTTCCCGGCGTTCTCGGCATCCATGTGGAAGGCCCCTTCATCAACCCCGAACGCAAGGGCGTGCACAATCCCTCCTTCATGCGCCCGATGGAGGAGGAGGACATCGCGATCCTCACTTCCCTGAAGGGGGGACGCACCCTGGTAACCCTTGCGCCCGAGCGCACCGGCATGGACGCGGTGGCGCGCCTCGCCTCTGCGGGCGTGTTGCTCTGCGCTGGCCACACGGCCGGCGACTACGCGACCATCATGGAAGCCTGCCGCCATGGGCTTCGCGGCTTCACGCATCTCTACAACGCCATGCCGCCGCTCGCCGGGCGCGATCCCGGACCGGTGGGCGCGGCGCTCGACAGCCAGGATACCTGGTGCGGCCTAATCGTCGATGGGCATCATGTGAGCGCCGCAGCCTTGCGCATCGCCATCGCCGCGAAGGGACCGGAGAGGATGATGCTCGTCACCGACGCCATGTCGGTGACGGGAACGGATCTTGCGAGCTTCAAACTGCATGGGCGCACAATCTACCGGAAGGACGGCAGGCTCACCACGGAGGACGGCACGCTCGCCGGCTCCGACCTCGACATGGCAGGCGCGGTGCGCAACACCGTGCGGGCACTCGGCCTCTCGCTTCCGGACGCCCTGCGGATGGCCTCCCTCCATCCGGCCGCCTTTCTGAAGCTCGATCATGAGCTGGGACGCATCGCGCCCGGCTACCGCGCCAGTCTCGTCCTGCTGGACGAGGATCTTCAGGTGCGGGACACCTGGATCGACGGCGAGGCGCAGGTCTAGAGCATCGCGCAAACGGTTCGTACGGCACTTGCGTGTGGATCCACTTCCCTCGCTGCGCGCGGGGGATGACACGCTAAGTTCGATCCAAACGACAAGCTCACGTCTTGGCGTACAGGACAAAGCTGCGTTGACGCCCCGCGAATTCGCGGTCGTACTCCTTGGCAACCTGCCAGCCGTGGCGCTCGTAGAAGCGGCGCGCGCCATGATTGTCGCGGAAGCATTCGAGGCTTTTGGCTCCGAGAACCTCCGCCTCCTTCAGAAGAAGCGCACCGCCGCCTTGCCCGCTCGTCAGAGGGTCCATGAACAGCATGTCGATATGGCCATTCGTCATGAGCAGGAATCCAATCGGCTCCTCATGCGTCACAGCCACCAGCATATGCTTCCAGGACGAGGCGAAGCGCGCGCCAAAGAAACTCGCGTCGCGGCCGGCAAGGACCTCCGGTTCCAGAATCCTTTCAAAAGCCGACCGATAGGATCGTTCCGCAATCCCTGCCAGCGCCGGCACATCATCGGGCCGTGCGGCCCGCACCCTCACGGCTGTCCTCTCAGGCGCGGATCGAGGGTGTCGCGCAGGGCGTCGCCCAGGAGATTGAAGCCGAAGGAGAGAAAGAGGATGGCAAAGCCTGCGAAGATCGCGCTCCAGGGGGAGAGCATGAGAAAGTTGCGGCCCTCCGACAGCATCAAGCCCAGCGACGGCGTCGGCGGCTGCGTGCCGAGGCCGAGGAAGGAGAGCGAGGCCTCCACCAGGATCGCGGCGGAGAGCAGAAGGCTCGTTTGCACCAGGACGACGGAGGCGAGGTTCGGCAGGATGTGCAGGAAGATGATGCGCCCGTCCGATGCCCCGATAGCCCTAGCGCCCGCCACATACTCACTCTCGCACAGGACCAGCGCCGGCCCGCGCAGGAGCCTGGCGAAGATCGGCGTGTAGACCACCGCGATGGCGGCAGAGGCGCTGTAGGTGTGCGGCCCCAGAACCGCGATGATACCGATGGCGAGCAGCATCACCGGGAAGGCGAAGAGCACATCCATGATGCGCATGATGATGCGGTCGAGCCAGCCGCGATAATAGGCGGCGATGAGCCCGAGCGTCCCGCCCGCCAGCAGCGCGATGCCCACCGCCATCAGGCAGGCGATCAGGGAGGTGCGGTAGCCGTAGAGGATGCGCGTGAGCACGTCGCGGCCCAGTTGATCGGTGCCGAGCCAGTTGATCTCCGTCGGCCCGCGCAAGCGCCTTGCGACGCTCTGCGCCATGGGGTCGTAGGGCGCGAACAGCGGCGCGCCGACGGCGAGGATCAGCTGAATGGCGACAAGGATGAGCGCGAAGGCGAGAAGCTTGTTCCTGGCAAGGCGCGACATGGGGATTACGCCCTCACGCGCGGATCGACGAGGATGTAGAGGAAATCGACCAGGAAGTTCACCACCACGAAACCCGCCGTCACCACCAGGATCGTGGCCTGGATCAGGGGATAGTTGCGCTCGGCGATGGCCCCGAGGATGAGGCGGCCGAGGCCCGGAATGGCGAAAACCTGCTCGACCACGATGGCGCCGCCGAGCAGATATCCGGTCATGATGCCCACGCTGGTCAGGAACGGAATGAGCGCGTTGCGCAGGGCATGCTTGTAGACCACGCGCCGCTCCGGCAGGCCCTTGGCGCGGGCGGTGCGGACGTAATCCTGCCCCAGCGCGTCGAGCATGGCCGAGCGCACGAGGCGGGAGAGGTTGGCGAGGATCGGCAGCGCCAGCGCAATCGAGGGCAGCAGCATCCGCTGGAGGTTGCCGAGCGGGTCTTCCGAGAACGGGACGTAGCCCAGGGAGGAGAAGCCGGGCGCAAGGGCCGAGAGGAGCAGGATCATCACGATCCCGAGCCAGAAGGAGGGGATCGTCAGCCCTGCGATGGCGGAGACGCGCATGATCACGTCCGCCGCGCTGCCGCGGGCCTGCGCCATGGCGCAGCCGATGGGCACCGCGAGCACCGCTCCGATGAGGAGGGACAGAGCGGTGAGCTCCAGGGTCGGCCAGAGATGGATCAGGATTTCGGCGGCGACGGGACGCCCCGTCCAAAGCGAGGTGCCGAAATCGCCGCGTAGTGCCGCCCCTGCCCAGATCAGGTACTGCTCCACGACGGGCCGGTCGAGGCCGACGCGGCGGTTGAGCTCCGCCATGCGCTCGGGCGTGATCTCCGTGTTGGCCCCGAGAATGATCGCCACCGCATCGCCCGGGATGAGGCGGATCATCAGGAACACGATAATCGAGACGCCGAAGAGAACGACGACCAGATCGATCAGGCGCGCGAGCAGGACGCGGTTCATGGGAGAAAGCTTCGCTTCACAAAAAACTCCGACGCCGCATTTAAACGGCGCCGGAGCGATGATGTCCGCTTAGAAGCTCGCGCCGCGCAAGGTCGAGAGCGAGCGGTTCGGCATGACCTCGTAGCCCTGCAGCTTGTCGCGCATGGCGGAGAACAGGGTGCCGTAGGTCAGGTGCGCCACGGGACCCGAGCAGGCGAGCTTCCTCTGCACCTTGTCATAGGCCGTCTTGCGGGCAGCCTGGTCCTGCATGGTGCGCGCCTGATCGAGGAGGCCGTCGATTTCCGCATCCGTGTACTTGAACACGTTGGTGGAGCCGCCCGTGCGGAAGGTGCGGTAGAAATACTCATCCGGATCGGGATTGCCCGCATTGATGGAGGCGAACAGGTCGAAGTTGCTGTTGCGCCAATCCTGGATGAATTGGCCCTGCTCCTGGTTCTTCAGCTCGACCTTGAAGCCCGCCTTATTGAGTTGCTCCTGCACCACTTGGGCGACGTCCTTGATGTCCTGGCGCGGCAGGACGTTCATGGTGACGGCGACCGGTGTCGCGACACCCGCCTCCTTCAGCAGCGCCTGCGCCTTGGCCGGATCGTGCGAATAGCAGGCGAACTCCTTCGTATCGAGCGCCCATGACTTGAGGGCCGGCGAGAGCGGGCCGCCCGGAACGCCGGCGCCGAAGAACGCGGCGTCCACGATCTCCTTGCGGTTGATGGCGTAGTTGAGGGCTTCGCGCACCTTCGGGTTGTCGAAGGGCGGCTTCGACACGTTCATG
>DASQTM010000185.1:0-2604 GCA_035641875.1 Microvirga sp.
GGCTGCAGCGGGACAAGACGGCAGCTACTGAATAGAGGTTAGGATTTCTCGCCCCGCAGCCGCTCCACCGCTTCCATGCGCGGCTTGGCGGTCTCCCACAGGCGCTTGGTCACCGCCGCGATGAGGGCCTCCACCAGCAGCAGCAGGCCGGCCGACGAAACCCAGTTCGACGGCGCCGCGATATGGGCCGGCAGCACGTGGCGGGCCACGCGGGCGATGGGGGAGAGCCATGGGTCGGTGAGGAGAACCACCGTCGCGCCCTGTTTCGCGGCCGTCTCGGACAGGGCGATCACGTCCTTCTTGCCGATCTCGATCATCCGGTCGCGCCACAGGGCCGGCTGGCCCTCGATGAAATCCACGTTGTTGCGCACGATGCGGAAATGGCTTTCCGCGTAGCGGGCGACGGCGCCGGTGAAGCGTCCGCCGGTGAAGTGGATGTGCCGCCGCTGATCGCCCAGCAGAGCGACCACCGCCTCGAACTCGGCCGGGGCGATGTTCTCCACCGTCGCCCGCAGATTTCCGATCACCGCTTCCGCGAAGGAGGCCAGCGCCGGGGCGCCCTGGCCCCGGTCGGAGGGGCCCGCCTTGGCCAGCGGCGACAGGAGCTGGGCCTCCAGCTCCCCGCGCAGGTGCCTCTGGAAATCCGGAAAGCCGTTAAAGCCCAGCCGCGTCACGAAGCGCAGCGCGGACGGAGCGGAAATCCCGGCCCGGGCGGCGAATTCCGCCACCGTATCGAGGCCGGCGAAAGGGTAATGGCTCAGGAGCAGGTGCGCGGCGCGCTTCTCGCTCGGGGTGAAGGAATCCATCTCGTGACGGATGCGCTCGGCGAGGCTTGCAGGATCGGGAGACAGGAGGCTCTTGGCGTCGCGCATGTTGGATTGTTTCACACCCCTCCTTGACGGCACATGAAAGCTGTATCAGAAATTCCAGAACGAGAAAAAACAAAAAGAAACGTATCAGACGTTCAAAACGGAACAACAGCCTGCCTGTCGCAGGCTAAGGCCTGCGGCTCGCAGGCCAATGGAGGGGCCGCATGACGCATGCGAGTCGGATGGCGACCGGTGTCGAACCCGCCCCGCAAGGGACGGAGCCGGTCGCTCGCGTGGAGAATCCCGAGGGGCGCTCGCCCATCCTTCTCATCTGCGAACATGCGTCCAATCATCTTCCGGCCCGTTACGGCTCCCTGGGCCTGGGCCCTGCGGAACTGGAGAGCCACATCGCCTGGGACCCCGGCGCGCTCGGCGTCGCGAAGGCCCTGTCGCGTCTTCTCGATGCGCCCCTGGTCCATGCGGGCGTGTCGCGCCTCGTGCTCGACCTCAACCGGGACCCGTCCGCGCCGGACTCCATCTGGACCCTGAGCGAGCGCACCGTCATTCCGGCGAACCAGAACCTCGATCCCGACGAGCGCGCCTATCGGGTCCGGGAGGTCTACCATGCGTTCCACGGGGCCGTGGATCGCTTCATCGAGCCCCGCGTCGAGGCAGGGCAGACGAAGGCCGTGATCTCCATCCATTCCTTCACGCCGGTCTACCGGGACGTGCCGCGTCCCTGGCAGATCGGCCTCATCTTCGACCGGGACGAGCGCCTGGCCCGGGGCGTCGAGGCCGGGCTTAAAGGCGATCCGTCCCTGACCGTCGGGATCAACGAACCCTATTCTCCGGCGGACCGGGTGTTCCACACCCTGGAGCGTCACGCCGAACGACGCGGCCTCGCGCCGCTGATGATCGAAATCCGCAACGACCTGATCCGCACGGAAGACGGACAGGTGTCGTGGGCCAACCGTCTCGCGCCACTTTTGAGGGAGGGCGCGCGGACGCTCTGATGACGGGCATGGCGCAAGGGGCGCCCTGACCTGAGAGACAGACCATTCTTGGAGGAAGATTTATGTCGGTCGGACAAGGAAGTTCCGGGGTTCACGCCCCGCCAGCCGGGGCGCAGAATGCGGCCGGCATCACCTACACCACGGTGGATGAGAGCTATTTCGAGGCGCGCCGCCTCAAGCGTCACGCCCGGGTGTGGTCGCTGTGGGCGCTGGGCGTCGGCGCGGTGATCTCGGGCCATTACTCTGGCTGGAATTTCGGCGTGGCGAACGGCTTCGGCTCCATGTTCTTCGCGGCGATCATCATCGCGATCATGTATCTCGGCCTCACCTTCTCGCTGGCCGAGATGTCGCCCGCGCTGCCGCACACCGGCGGCGCCTATTCGTTCGCCCGCACCTCCATGGGACCGTGGGCGGGTTACATCACCGGCATTGCCGAGAACATCGAATTCGTTCTCACGCCTGCGGTGATCGCGTTCTTCATCGGCTCGTACCTGTCGGCGATCTTCGAGACCGGAACCCAGTACCAGCCCTTGTACTGGATCGGCGCCTACATCGTGTTCGTCGGACTGAACATCGTCGGCGTCGAGCTGTCGTTCCGGGTGACGGTCACCGTGACGGTGCTGGCCCTGGCCATTCTCGCGGCGTTCTATGTGTCCGTGATCTTCTCCGGCCAGTTCAACTTCTCGCGCTGGGCGCTGAACGTGGCGCCTGACGGCTCGGAACTGCCCGAGGGCGGAGGCGCCTTCCTGCCCATGGGGATCGCCGGCATCTTCAAGACCTTG
>DASQTM010000186.1:0-2359 GCA_035641875.1 Microvirga sp.
GGCGAGCGCGGCAGCAAGAAGCCGGTTCACCCGAACGACCACGTGAATATGGGCCAGTCGTCGAACGACTCGTTTCCGACCGCCATGCACATTGCGGTCGCCCGCGAGGTCAACGACCGCCTGCTGCCTGCCCTCAAGCACCTGCTCAAGGCGCTGGAAGACAAGCAGGAAGCCTTCAAGGACCTCGTAAAGATCGGCCGCACGCACCTGCAGGATGCGACCCCAGTGACGCTGGGCCAGGAATTCTCCGGCTATGCGGCGCAGGTGCGCCTCGGCATCGCCCGCATCGAGCAGACGCTTCCGGGCATTTATGCCCTGGCCCAGGGCGGCACCGCCGTCGGCACGGGCCTCAACGCCCATCCGGAATTCGCGGATCGCTTCGCCTCGAAGGTGGTGGAACTCACCGCCCTGCCGTTCACCTCGGCCAGCAACAAGTTCGAGGCCCTCGCCTCCAACGACGCGCTCGTCTACACCCACGGCGCCCTGGCGAGCCTCGCGGCCGGCCTGTTCAAGATCGCCAGCGACATCCGCCTCATGGGTTCGGGCCCCCGCTCGGGCATCGGCGAGATTTCGCTGCCTGAGAACGAGCCCGGCTCGTCCATCATGCCCGGCAAGGTCAATCCGACCCAGGCAGAAGCGCTGACCATGCTCTGCTGTCAGGTGGCCGGCAACCAGACCACCGTCGCCTTCGCCGGAAGCCAGGGGCATTTCGAGCTCAACGTGTTCAAGCCGGTGATCGTGAACGCGGTGCTGCAGTCGATCCGCCTGCTGGCGGACGGGGCCGTCAGCTTCACCGACAACGCCGTCGTCGGCATCGAGCCGAACCACGAGCGCCTGAGGGAGCTGATGCAGCGCTCCCTGATGCTCGTCACGGCTCTCGCGCCGAGCATCGGCTACGACAAGGCCGCCGCCATCGCCAAGGCGGCGCACAAGAACGGCACGACCCTCAAGGAGGAGGCCCTCAAGGCCGGCGTGTCGTCGGAAGATTTCGACGCCGTCGTCCGCCCCGAGACCATGCTGGCTCCGGGCTGATCTGGACGGGAGGCCCCATGGCCGAGATCATCAACCTGCGCCAGGCGCGCAAGCAGAAGGCGCGGGCCGGCAAGGAGGTCCGCGCCGCTGAGAACCGCGCCGCTTTCGGCCGCACCAAGGCCGAGAAGGAGCGGACGAAAGCGGCGCGGGAGATGGCGGCGCAACGGCTGGATTCTCACAGGCGCGATGACGAGAAGCCGTGAATGGGAGCAGGCATCGTCAAGCGTTCCGTCTCCATCGCCGGCCACCGGACCAGCATTTCCCTCGAAGAGCCGTTCTGGGAGGGCCTGCGGGAGATCGCCGCGAGGGAATCCCTCTCGGTTCAAGCTCTCATCGGGCGCATCGACGCCGAGCGGGGCGAGCAGAACCTCTCCTCCGCCATCCGCGTGTTCGTGCTGATGACGCTGCGCGCGCTCTAGGGTCAGGACCCATAAAGCGGCCTGGATTGTTTGGCATGGGTTCTGGGTTCTGATCGGGAGAACCTGACCATGACCGATCTGTTCTGGCTGACCGATGAGCAGTTTGCCCGTCTTGCGCCGCTTCTGCCTCGCGATACGCGCGGTGTGCCCCGGGTGGATGACCGCCGGGTGATCTCCGGCATCGTGCAGGTGCTGCGCTCAGGAGCGCGCTGGGTGGATGCCCCGCCAGGTCCCCGCAAGACTTTGTACAACCGCTTCGTGCGCTGGGCAGCGCGCGGGGTCTGGCGCGAGGTGTTCGAGACGCTCTCCCGCGCCGGCGGCCCACCGGCGGTTCTGCTGCTCGATTCCACCCACGCCAAGGCGCATCGTTGGGCCGGCGGCGGGAAAGGGGGGCTGAGGCGCAGGCCATCGGGCGCTCGCGCGGGGGGCGCACCACCAAGATCCATGCGGCGGTCGACGAACACGGCCGGCCGGTCGCGGTTGAGCTGAGCCCCGGCCAAAGGGGCGATGCGCGCGTGGCGCTGGCCCTCATCGGCAGCCTGCCGGCGCCACGCCTGTGCTTGGCGGATGCGGCTTACGACAGCGACGGGTTGCGCCGCTTTCTCAGCGAGCGCGGCACTCTTCCGGTGATCCCCAACAATCCGACCCGCAAGCGCCACCATCCCTTCGACCGCACCCTGTATCGCGAGCGCAACCGCATCGAGCGCATGATCTGTCGGCTCAAGGACTTCCGCCGCATTGCCACCCGCTATGACAAGCTGGCGCAGAACTATCTCGCGGCCGTCCACATCGCCGCCATCATGGCATTCTGGTTATGAGTCCTGACCCTAGAGCATTTTTCGGCGAAGCAGATCCTGTTCGCCGCAAAGAATGCGGCGCAGCAAAAGAAGAGAGCTATCGGAGCATCA
>DASQTM010000187.1:0-3510 GCA_035641875.1 Microvirga sp.
GGGTGAGGTTCGACATCGGCGACCGTGCTTGGGCTTCGCCATTCGCTTACCACTTCGGGCGGCCTTCGCCCACGCCAAAGGTCATGGAGATTCGTCGCACCGCCGGGCTTGTTCCTTGAACAATCTCCGTTTGACATAAAAAACACTCGGTTCTATAAACCGGACACGCGCCGATTTGAGCATGCAGATTGCGGGCGCGAAACAAGTGCAGCTAAAGCGCCGGGCGCCTTCAACCCGCAAGGGTGCGGCTCCCATGCGCGGAACATGGGACCCGAACATGAGCCTGACCCGCCGCCTTCTCCTCGCCGCCTCCCTTGCAACCGGCCTTGCAGCCTCCGCCACCGGGGCGCTCGCCCAGGTCAAGGAGATCCGCATCGACTACGCCACCTACAACCCGGTCAGCCTCGTCCTCAAGGACAAAGGCTTTCTTGATAAGGAACTGGTTCAGAACAAGATCGGGGTTCGCTGGGTGCAGTCGCTCGGCTCCAACAAGGCCCTCGAATTCCTCAATGCCGGCTCCCTCGATTTCGGCTCGACCGCCGGCGCCGCCGCGCTGATCGGCAAGATCAACGGCAACCCGATCAAGTCGATCTACGTCTATTCCCGGCCCGAATGGACGGCGCTCGTCACCCGCAGGGACACCGGCATCGCCAAGGTGGAGGATCTGAAGGGCAAGCGCGTGGCCGTGACCCGCGGCACCGACCCGCACATCTTCCTGGTGCGCGCCCTGCAGGAGGCCAAGCTCACCGAGAAGGACGTGAAGCTCGTCCTGCTCCAGCACCCGGACGGCCGCACGGCGCTCGAGCGCGGCGACGTGGACGCCTGGGCCGGTCTCGACCCGCTGATGGCGGCGGCCGAGGTGGAGAGCGGCGCGACCCTGTTCCATCGCAACGCGGCCGCCAATACCTGGGGCGTGCTCAACGTCTCCGAGGCTTTCGCCAAGGACAATCCCGCCCTCGTGGAAAAGGTGCTGAAGGCCTATGAGGAGGCCCGCGCCTATTCCCTGGCCAACCCGGCCGAGCTGAAGAAGACCCTGGTGGCCTACACCAAGCTCGCCGAGCCGGTGATCGAGCGTCAGCTCGAACGCACCGAGCTGACCCATTCGTCCATCGGCCAGCCTCAGATCGACACGATCCTCGCCGCGGGCCTCGCCCTGCAGCAGGCCGGCGTCGTCCCGGCCGGAACGGACGTGCGCGCCGCCGTCGACGCCCTGGTCGACCGCCGCTTCGCCACCGCGTCGCGCTAAAAGACTTCATCGCGGGAGAGCGCCGTGACAGGCCAAGCCACAAGCCGCGCCTGGTCCTCCCAACAGGATGCCGCCGCTCTCGCGGCTCCTTCCCTTGCCGAGAAGCGCAGCCTCTTCGAGTGGCGTGCCCTTCTCGGCTTTTTATTGCCTATCGTGATCGCCCTGCTCTGGGAGGCCGCCGTTCGCTTCGGCCTCGCGCAGGGCCGCCTCGTTCCGCCGCCGAGCCGCATCGGCGCAACCCTGTGGGCGCTGTCCGAAACCGGCGAGTTGTGGACCCATGTCTGGGCCACCCTCTGGCGCGTCGCCGTGGGCTTCGTCACCGGCGCCGTTGCGGGAATCGTCTTCGGCGCCCTGTCGGGCTCCAGCCGGACGATCCGGCATCTCATCGACCCGACCCTTCAGGCCCTGCGCGCCATTCCGTCCATCGCCTGGGTGCCGCTGTTCATCCTGTGGCTCGGCATCTTCGAGGCCTCGAAGGTGGCGCTCATCGCGGTGGGCGTGTTCTTTCCGGTCTATCTCGGCATCGCGGGGGCGATCCTGTCCGTCGACCGCAAGCTCGTGGAGGTGGGCCACGTGTTCCGCCTCTCCCGCGTCAAGCTCGCCCGGCGCATCCTGCTGCCCGCCGTGCTGCCGGAGGCGGTGATTGCGCTGCGCTCCGGCCTGGGGCTCGGCTTCATGTTCGTGGTCGCGGCCGAGTTCATGGGAGCCTCGGAGGGTCTCGGCTATCTGCTGGTGGACGGGCAGCAGATGGGCAAGCCCGACCAGATCCTCGCCGCGATCATCGCCTTCGCGCTCCTGGGCAAGACCGCCGACAGCCTGCTGATGCTGTTCACCAAGCCGCTGGTGCGCTGGCAGGACACCGTGCGGGAGAGGTTGTGATGCTGTCCCTCGAACACCTCTCCAAGACCTATGCCGACGGCACAAGGGCGCTCTCCGACATCAACCTCTTCGTGCGCGAGAGCGAGATCGTCGCCCTGATCGGCGGCTCGGGTTGCGGCAAGACCACGCTGCTGCGCCTCGTGGCCGGGCTCGACCGGGCGAGCGCGGGCGCGATCCGCCTCGACGACGAGGTCATCAGCGGGCCGCATCCGGCGGTGGGCATCGTGTTCCAGGAACCGCGCCTCCTGCCCTGGCTGTCTGTGGCCGAGAACGTGGCGTTCGGGATCGATGCCTTAAGCGCCTCGGAACGCCGGGCCAGGGTCGATCACGCGCTGGAGAAGACCGGCCTTTCCGAACATGCGAAGCGCTGGCCCCGCGATCTCTCCGGCGGGCAGCAGCAGCGTGTGGCGATCGCCCGCGCCTTCGTCACCAATCCGAAGGTGCTTCTCCTCGACGAGCCGTTCTCGGCGCTCGACGCCTTCACCCGGGCCAGCCTGCACGAGCATCTGCTCGGGCTTTGGGAGGAGACCCGCCCCACGGTGGTTCTCGTCACCCACGACGTGCAGGAAGCCGTGACGCTCGCCGACCGGGCCATCGTCATGCAGCCCAAGCCCGGCCGCATCTTCGACGAATTGCCGCTGACCCTGTCGCGCCCGCGCGACCGGACGGGCCTGCCGTTCGAAACCTCCGTGCGCCGCGTCTTGACGGCGCTGGATCATTCCCTCAACACGCAAGCCCAGCCCCAACGCGAGCGCGACCGCCAGGCCGCCGCCTTGTGGTGGTAACATCAGGGACGACCATCATGGACTCGACAGAACTGCGCGCCCTTCAGGCGCCGATCAAGGACCAGTACCGCAGCGACCCGGACAAGGCCGTCATCACCCTCAAGGCCCAGGGAACCCTCGACGACCAGCACATCGCCTGCAAGGTCGAGACCGGCCGGGCGCTCGCGGTGGCCGGGCTTCATCCCGCCAGCGGCGGCTCGGGCGCCGAGCTGTGCTCCGGCGACATGCTGCTGGAGGCGCTTGTTGCCTGCGCGGGCGTGACCCTGAAAGCCGTGGCCACCGCCCTGGAGATCGATCTGCGCCATGGGGCCGTGAAGGCCGAGGGCGATCTGGATTTTCGCGGCACGCTCGGCGTCGACAAGACCGCGCCGGTGGGCTTCGGCGCCATTCGTCTCGCCTTCGAGGTCGACACCGATGCGCCGCAGGAGAAGATCGATCAGCTCATCAAGCTCACCGAGCGCTACTGCGTGGTCTATCAGACCATCGCCAACGGGCCGCCGGTGGATATCAAAATGCAGCGCGCTTGATATCGCGATAATTCATGGCTTTGCGGGATGCCCGGCCTTGTGCCGGGCATCCACGTCTTTAAACCTGGGGCAT
>DASQTM010000188.1:0-3078 GCA_035641875.1 Microvirga sp.
AGCCTTTACACGCGCTGTGCCCAATGAGGCCGACTTGAATGGGACCTACAGGCTTTGCCCCGGCGCCTGGCCGAGAGAGGGCGCGCGAACGGCCATCTCATACTGCCGCGCTTAAGCTTTGATCTGTTCGAGGTAGGGGTAGGCGGTGAGGGAGCGGATCCGACCTGCCTCGGCGACGAGCGCATTCCAGGCATGGCAGCAGGCGTCCACGACGGCCTCGTAGTCGGCGAGCAGGCGGTGCGAGAGGTAGCGCTCCCGGAGATACAGCCACACGCGCTCGACTGGGTTCAGGTCAGGTGAGTAGGGCGGCAACGGCACAAGGGTGATGCTCTCGGGGACCTGGAGCCCCTTGGCTCCGTGCCATCCGGCTTGGTCGAGCACCAGGACGGCGTGGGCGTCCTCGGGGAGGGTCTGGGCGAAGTCGGCCAGGAACCGGCTCATCGCCGCCGTTGAGACCCACGGCAGCACAAGGGTGAAGTCCTCGCCCGTGGCGGGGCGCACGGCAGCGAAGATGTAGGCCGACGCGGAGCGCTTGTCGGCGAGCCCCGGCGGGCGCTGGCCCTTGATCCACCAGCGGTGGCCCGTCCTGCCCTTCTGGCCCACACGAGCTTCGTCCATGAACCAGAGGGCGATCTGCTTGTTGGGATGAGCCTCGGCAGCCGCCTTTACGGCGCGGGCGAG
Source organism: Microvirga sp. (assembly GCA_035641875.1). GTDB lineage: Bacteria > Pseudomonadota > Alphaproteobacteria > Rhizobiales > Beijerinckiaceae > Microvirga. The sequence goes on from DASQTM010000188.1 coordinate 682, forward strand.
CCCCCTTTGGCGAACGCCTCGGCGGCCCTGGCGTCGCGCTGAGGGTGAACAGGGCGGGCCTTTTGCTTGGACAGCCCCAGGCGGCGCACCACCCGCGACAGGGACTGCGGGCACATGCTCTTGCCGAAGCGCTCCTCGATGAAGCGGCACAGATCCGGCAAGGTCCAACTTGACGGCTCGCCTTTCTCCGGGTCGGGGCCGCGCAGGATGCGGTTGACCAGCACCGCCTGCTCGCCCTCGCTGAGGCGCTCAGGCCGACGGCCATAGGGGCGGTCCACCAAGCCTGAGAGCCCCTCGGCGTTGAAGCGCAACACCGCATCGCGCAACGCCTGCCGCTCGATCCCGGCCGCTCGCGCGGCCTCGGCCCGGCCCATGCCCTCAAGCGCATTGGCCAGCGCCAGCATGCGTTGCGCGGTTCTGCGACGGGGCTCCTTTTTGGCCAGCCGCCGCAGCTCCGGCGCACTCGCCACGTCCGCCCTGATCGCCAGCCCCGGTGCCGCCATCGTCGCCTCCCGAACAAGAGGCAGCACGGAATCAGGCTCAGGACCCCGCGCCAAGCCCTATCGAGTCACGGCCACAGCGCGGGCCTGTTGAGAAAGGCAGGTTCGGCAGGACTGCCGTGATCAGGTCAGAGCCAAGTGCCTGGAGCGGTGTTGCAGCGTGGCGATGAAGGCACCGATGAGGGTGATCAGAAGGGCGGCCGCGAGCCGTTTGAGGTTGATAACGGCAGCGGTCAGGTAGGCTTGGACCTTCATGTTCTCCAAACCACGGCGAACCGCTCGGACCAGCCCATGCCAGGTCTTGGCTTCGCCATGGAAGCCCTCGATCCGGCTGCGATGAGAGGCATAGAACCGCTTCTCCCGGTCGCCCCAGCGCAGGCGCTTGCGCCGCGCCCGAAGCAGGGCGGGATGGTCCTTGTGCAGGAGAATGGCCCGCCGCTTCATGCGGGCGCTGAAGCAGACCGCCCGAAGCGGACAGGGAGCGCAGTCCTTCACCTGCGCCCGGTAGTGCTGGAAGCCATCGGCATCAGGCTTGCCGTGTGGCTTGAGAATGCGTCCTCGCGGGCAACGTACGATGTTGTTCTTGGCATCGAGCTTGAAGCGCCGCACCGGGATCACGCCGGGCTTGGGTGGGCGCTCGGCCTTGGCGGGCACCACCGCCTCGATCTGCCGCTGCTCCAGGTCGGCGAAGACGCGCGTGATCGCATAACCGGCATCCATGGTCGCCACCTGGATCGCAGCGCCCGAGAGGGCCGCCACCACATCGAGTTGAGCCTCGACCGTCGTGCTGTCGTGGGTGGCCCCTGTGGTGACGACCACGTCGAGGATCACCCCGCATGTGCCGTCCATGGCCGTATGCTGCTTGTAGGACGGCTCGGCCGGCCGGTTCTTGCGTCCTTTGGCCAGCGAGGCGTCCGGGTCGGTTCGGCAGAAGCGCCGGCCCGTGCGAGGCGGCGCGGGGGAGGGCGGGGTCTGGTCAGCCTCGGGTCCCGCCGTGCTGGCATGAGCGGCCTCGACCTGATCGGCATGGGCCTCGACGACGGCGTCCCAGGTCACGTCGGCGCGGATCAGGGAGGCATCAATGTGGACGACCTCGCCCGTGGCGATCTTGGCCGCCACGCAGGCCTGAGCCGAGCGGGCCAGAATGCTCTTGAAGCGCTTGGCGCCCCAGCGCTGGCGGATGCGGGTGAGCGAGGAGTGGTCGGGCAGGGTCTCATGCAGGCCATAGCCAGCAAACCAGCGGATGGCGAGGTTGACCTGAGCCTCGCGCATCAGCCGGCGGTCGTGCACGAGGCCAAGCAGCAGCCCAGCCAACATCAGGCGAACGGCAACCTCCGGGTCGATGCCGGGGCGACCGTTGTCGGGGCAGTACAGGTCGGCCACCTCGCCGCGCAGCCACGACAAATCCAGCACGCGATCAACGCGGGCCAGGATGTGGTCATCGGGAATGAGTTGGCGCAGCGAGCCTGTCACGAACAGCTCAAGCTGGCCACGCTCCTTGCTCCCCAGCATCGACCCCCTCCGGCCCGCTCCCCATCCGGAGTGAATCAGCCTCACAGCACCAGCGCAAAGCCTTGCAGGACTTTCTCAACAGGCCCGGGCCGTTGGTATTACCCGGGGCTTCGTGAGCCGTCGAACATCTTGATCGCCCACCAGCCCCACAATGTCTACCGTGGACCATAGCCTGTCCGTGACGCCCGCCTTCATGACCGGGGTCATCCGGAGCGTCTTGAGAGCAGTCCCCCTTCACCCCCGAACCCATCCAGGCCTGAGCCACAGCCTGATTGTTACGGCCGTTGTCAGTCGCCTTACAGGGCTGGGGCGTGCTCGGGTTTGCTGCCGAAAGAGCGGACTGGAACATCTCGGAACAGCGACACGTGCATGTGCTGCGCGATCC
>DASQTM010000189.1:0-2660 GCA_035641875.1 Microvirga sp.
AGGTAGGGCTCGATCACCGCGTTGGAGCGGTCGCCGTGGGGCACCACATGGGTGTGCGGCTCGATCTGGACCAGCAGCTCGCGCTCCTCCAGCATGGCGACAATGCGCTTGCGCGCCTCGAAGCGGTCGAGCCCGTCGAGGCCGAGCACCGCCTTGAGGTCGTCGGACGACGGGAGGCCGTTCAGGAAGGCTTCGTTGCCTTCGAGCTTCACGCGAGCTTCCGTGTCGAAGATGTTGACCAGGCTCAGGTTATGGCGCCGCCCGACCTCGAAATCGTTGAAGTCGTGGGCAGGCGTGATCTTCACCGCGCCGGTGCCCTTTTCCGGATCGGAATACTCATCAGCCACGATGGGAATGCGGCGGCCGACCAGGGGCAGGATCGCGTTCCTGCCGATCAGGTGCTTGAAGCGCTCGTCCTCCGGATGAACGGCCACGGCCACGTCGCCCAGCATCGTCTCGGGACGGGTGGTGGCCACCGTGATGAAGCTGCCGGACATGCCCTCGATGGCGTAGCGGATATGCCAGAGATGGCCCTTCACCTCCACCTGCTGGACCTCCAGGTCCGAGATCGCGGTCTGGAACTTGGGGTCCCAGTTCACGAGGCGCTTGTCCTTGTAGATCAGCCCCTGCTCGTGGAGGTCGACGAACACCTTGAGCACGGCGCGGGACAGGCCCTCGTCCATGGTGAAGCGGTCCCGCGACCAGTCGCAGGAGGCGCCGAGGCTCTTGAGCTGGCGCACGATGGTGCCGCCGGACTCCTCCTTCCACTCCCAGACGCGCCGGATGAATTCCTCACGCCCCAACTCGCGGCGGTGGATCTGCCGCTCCATGAGCTTGCGCTCCACCACCATCTGGGTCGCGATGCCCGCATGGTCCGTGCCGGGCTGCCAGAGCACGTCCCGGCCCCGCATGCGCTCGAAGCGGCAGAGGATGTCCTGGATCGTGTTGTTGAGCGCATGCCCCATGTGGAGCGAGCCCGTCACGTTCGGGGGCGGGATGACGATCGTGTAGGGTACGGCGTCCCGGCGATCCGGCCTGCCCGCCTTGAAGGCCTCGGCCTCCTCCCAGCGGGTGGAAATACGCGCTTCGACAGCAGCGGGATCGAACGTCTTGTCCATCATGATGAGCACCGGGCCTTGGGCGCGCAAAAGCGCGCAAGCAAGAGGGCTACAAACCGGACGGATCGATCGAAGTCAACATAAGGGGCGAAAAACTTGGGGTCAGCCCCAAACTTGGGGTCAGCCCCGGGTCACGCGCCTGATCTCGGCCTGGACAAGCCGCTCGACCATGGCAGGAAGATTATCGTCGAGCCATGCCTTCAGCATGGGCCGCAGCATCTCCTTCATGAGGTCCTCCACGGTCCGCGGCTCCTTGGGCAGCAGGACCGCATTCAGCCGGCCGAAGGCATCGGCGACGGACGCATCCGCTTCGCTGGAGAGAAGCGGCTCCTCGGGCTCGGGCGCCGGCCGCGCAGCGGGCCTCACCGTCGGAGGGACCTCAGGCGCTGGCTGGTCCTTCCCGTAAACCCCGACGATGTTGGTGATGACGTTCCGGACGATGTCGTTCTGGGATGGGGCTTCCCTCTCCTCATCCTCGTCCTCCTGCGAGTCAGGAAAGACCATGGAGGCGTGGGCCGGGGCGACATGGCGCTCCGCGATGTCCAGCACGTTCTTCAAAGGCGAGAGAGCCGTCTCCTCGACCTCCGGTGCGCGGATCGTGTCCTGGTCGTCGGAGATGATGCGACGGATGGAAGCCAAGATGTCTTCCATGGAAGGTTCACTGGCCTTGAAACTCGCCGAACTCATTAGCCGCATCCCATTGAAAAAAGATCAAGAATCGCATTCTCACGAATGTCTTCAAGTATTTTACGCAGCTATACGGAAAACAAGAGGGGCCAGGACCGAAACGGCCCGGCCCCTGGACTTATCAACGGCCGTCGGGAGTGGTCAAACCGCCCCACAGATCCTTGACCTGTTCGTAGTGGATCCTCGGGCTGTAGTGATTGACCGCAAGGCCAAGGGCGCGGGAGTTCAGGCGTCCCATCGCCTGCACGACCTGATAGGACGCGACCACCCGGTCGCGCTGAGCCGTGATGAGGTTCACGCGGGCGTTCAGCAGCTCCTGCTGGGCGTTCAGCACGTCGAGGGTCGTGCGCTGGCCGACGCGGGCCTCCTCGCGCACGCCGCTGAGCGCGGTTTCCGCCGCATCGATCTGGGACTGAGCCGCCAGGATCTGGGCGCGGGCGGCCTCGAGCAGGCCCCAGGAGGACACGACGGCGGCGCGAACCTGATCCCGAATCCAGTCGGCATCCAGGCGACGCTGCCCAACGACCTCCTTGGCCTGCCGCGTGGAAGCGTAGGCCAGGCCGCCGTCATAGATCGGGACCGTCAGCTGGGCGACCACTTGAGCGTTCAAGGCCCTGTCGCCGGAAATCTGGTTGTCGTAGCGCTGCGTCACGGAACCACGCACGCCCACCTGCGGGGCAAGCGCGCCCTCCTCGATCTTGACCTGCAGCTCGGCCGCATCCACCTGATGCTGGGCCGCTTTCACGGCCGGGTGGCCGTTCAAGGCAACCTGCAAGGCGGCCTCGACGCTTCTCGGCAGGAGGCGGTCCAAGGGCCGCCCGGGGGCGAGCTGGCGGGGCTCGACGCCGACGAACT
>DASQTM010000190.1:0-3476 GCA_035641875.1 Microvirga sp.
CCGTCGAAATAAATTCCGCCATCCGGATTCCCATGGCGGTTTGGAGACCAACGCCACGCCCCATGCAGCCGATATCGACGAGGAGCCCGGGCTGGGGCTCGTGGAGATGGGGCAGGAAGTCCCGGGTGAGCGCTACGCGCCCGCACCAGCGGTGTTGAAACGGCACTCCAGCGAGGCGCGGGAACATCTTGACCACGACCCGCTCCAGGTGCGCCCAGTCAGCGTTGGAGGTGGGTTCCCGGAAGGGACCGCGCCCTCCCATGATAAAACGCCCCTCGTGATCAAGCCGGAAGTAGAGAAGGAGCTTTCGAGTGTCCGAACAGACCTGGCCGTCAGGGAGGATGGACCGGCGCAGGTTGTCGGACAACGGAGCAGTGGCGACTTGGAAGGAGTTCGGGGCGATGATCGTCTGCCTGAGCCCCGGCACGAGGTCGCCCGTGTAGCCGTTCGTGCACAGCACCACCCGCTCGGCCTCGACAGTCCTTCCATTGGCCGCAGTCACGTGCCAGCGTCCGCCCCTGCGGAGGAGGCGTGTCGCTGGGCTGCGCCCATGGATGCGCGCTCCGGCCTGCAACGCGGCGCGAGCGAGGCCGCGGGCATAGGCGAGCGGCTGGATCGCCCCGCCTCGCCGGTCGAGCCAGCTCGCCTCATACTGGTCTGTGCCGAGATGGGCCTCGGTAGCGGCCCGGTCCAGGAACTCGACCGGTGCGCCCCGTTCCGCCCAGTCCGCGGCACGTCGGCGGACGGTCTCGACGCTTTCGGGGGTATGCGCACCCTGGATCCACCCTCGGCGCAGATGCGGCACCTCCATCCGGTGTTTGGCGATGAGGTCGAACACCGCATCGGCTGTGCTCCCGGCGAAGTTCGCTAGGCGATCCCCGGCCTCCTCGCCGAGCATGGAGCGAAGCTCACGAGGGTCGTATTTCAGCCCTGGAATCACTTGGCCGCCGTTGCGGCCGGATCCGCCCCAGCCCGGCTCGTGCGCTTCCAGTACCGTCACGTCGACGCCTTGCTCGGCGAGGTGGAGCGCGGTCGAAAGTCCGGCATAGCCGGCTCCGATCACGCATATGTCGGCCCGAGCGTCTGCCTCGAGCGGCGGTGTCTCAGGTGCCGGCGGCGCTGTTGCGGCCCAGAGAGAGGGGCTCAAGGGAAACGGCTCGGTCATCGGGAAAGACCTTTCAGAGAGGCTTCAGTACGCGCCGCAAGAAATCCTGAGTCCGGGGATTGCGCGGGTTCGTTAATAATTCGGCGGCGGCGCCCTCCTCGGCAATAACGCCGCCGTCCAGAAAGAGCACACGGTCGGCGACCTCGCGGGCGAATCCGATTTCGTGCGTGACCACCACCATGGTCATGCCCTCATCGGCGAGCGACCGCATGACGGCGAGCACGTCGCCTACGAGTTCCGGGTCCAGGGCGGAGGTGGGCTCATCGAAAAGGATCGCCTTCGGTCGCATCGCCAGCGCACGGGCGATAGCGACCCGCTGCTGCTGTCCGCCGGAGAGCTCGTGCGGATAAGCCCCAACCTTGTCCGCGAGCCCCACGCGCTCCAAGAGGAGCCGCCCATGCGCCTGTGCGTCCGCCCTTGGCTCGCGTTTCACAAAGACGGGGCCCTCGATAACGTTCTCCAGCGCGGTGCGGTGCGGGAAGAGGTTGAAGCGTTGGAATACCATGGAGACCTGGGTACGCACGGCGGTTATGGACTTCGCTGTCCGGTTCACCGGGATGCCCTCAAACCGGATCGAGCCGGAATTGTAGCCCTCCAGCCCGTTGATGCACCGCAGGATTGTGCTCTTGCCCGATCCTGAAGGGCCGATGATGCACACGACCTCCCCCTTCGACACGTGGGTCGTGATCCCCCGGATGACGTGGTTCGCCCCGAAGCTCTTGTGAACATTGTCGAGCTCGATCATCGGCATCGCGTCACCTCTGTCCGAAACGCCGCTCGAGGTGGCCGACGAGGAGGATCAACGGGATGCTCATGCACAGGTACAGCAGCGCCACAAGGGTGAAGACGGTCGTGTTTTGGAAGGTCGAGGAGGCGATGAGCTTGCCTTGGAGCGCAAGCTCCGCAACCGTAATGGTGGAGGCCTGGGACGAGTCTTTCAACATCATGATCATGATGTTGCCGTAGGGCGGGAGCACGATCTTGAACGCCTGCGGCAGGATCACTCGCCGCATTGTGAGTCCCCAGCCCATGCCGATGGTTTGCGCCGCCTCCACCTGTCCACGGTCGATCGCCTCGATACCGGCTCGGAAGTTCTCCGACTGATAGGCGGAGTAGGCGATCCCGAGCCCGATGATTGCGGCCTGCACCGCGGTGAGTGAGATGCCGAGGTCTGGCAGGACGAAGTAGATGTAGAAGAGCTGCACGATGATCGGAATGCCCCGGATCGTGTTCACGAATGTCTTGGCGATGCCCGCGAGGACCGGCACTCCCGACACGCGCATGAGCGCCCAGAGAAGGCCAAGCGCGGTAGAGAGCACAAGGGACCCGGCCGTCACGATAAGGGTGAGGCGCAGGCCCTGAAGGAGGATGGGCAGGAACTCGATGGAGTCCTTCAAGAAGCCTTGCATGGGGACCTAGCGGCAGGAGCAGGCGTATTTGGAGGCGCGGCGCGGCGGAGGGCGCCGCCCCCGGCGGGCGCTACTCCTGGAGCCCCCACTTAGTGAGGATCTTGGCCACCGTGCCATTTTGCTTGAGCTTTGCCAATGAGGCGTCGATCTTCCGCAGCAGCTCGCTGTCGCTCTTACGCACCCCGATGCCCACGGATCCCACCACCATGGGCTTGTAGCCCTTCACGAGACGCACCTCGGGAAAGCGGCCTTGCTGGAGGTTATAGGCGACGATGGGTAGGTCAGCGAATCCGGCCTTGATGCGGCCGGCGTTCACGTCGCGCATGATGTCCGGGATCGTTTCGTAAATCTTCACTTCCGGAAAGAGCCCGCTCTTCTGCAGCGGCTCCACATAGGCTGTGCCGACCTGGACCCCGACGGTGAGGCCCTTCAGGTCTTGAAGCGACGCATATTCCTTGACGTCGCTCTTGGGCACGAACAGCCCGTCCCCATAGGTGTAGACCGGGGCCGAGAAGTCGATCTGCTGCTTGCGAGGCTCGGTGATGTACATCGCCGCCGCGATAATATCGATGCGGTTCGAGGTGAGTGAGCCAATGAGCGCGGAGAACTGCATCGGCTCGATCTGGACCCCGAAGCCGGCGTCCTTCCCGATTTCGGTGACAAGGTCCACCATGACGCCCTGGATCGTGTTCGTCTGGGTATCCAGGAAGGTGAACGGGATACCAGTCGGGGTCGAGCCGACCTTGAGGGTTTGCTGGGCGGCTGCGGGCAGCGCAAGCGAGACGAGAATCGCGCCGGCGGCGATCAACGAACGCAACGACATTAGAGGCCTCCCTAGTTTTGTTGGTTCGGGCCGCTGCCCGACCTTCATTGGTATAAAGATTTCTGCATAGCCTTAGCTT
>DASQTM010000191.1:0-10512 GCA_035641875.1 Microvirga sp.
CAGATTCGTCGTCTCGACGCCCTCGGGATCGCCTATACGATCACGCCGGGCGTTCCCGCCTTCGCGGCGGCGGCGGCGACCCTCGGGCGCGAGCTGACCGTGCCCGAGGTGGCGCAGTCGGTGGTCCTGACCCGCACCTCCGGCCGGGCGTCCGCCATGCCGGAGACGGAGCGTCTGGCCACCTTCGCCCAGACGGGGGCGACGCTCGCCATTCACCTGTCGATCCACGTGATCGAAAAGGTCGTCGATGAACTGCTGCCCGCCTATGGCGCGGATTGTCCGGCAGCCGTGGTCTGGCGCGCCTCGTGGCCGGACGAACGCGTGCTCAAGGGCGCCCTGGGAACGATCGCCCCCATGGTCCGGGCCGAGAGGCTGGAACGCACCGCGCTGATCCTGGTCGGCCGGGCGCTGGACGCCTCGGGCTTTCGGGACAGCGCCCTCTACTCGGCCGATTACGACCGCCGCTTCCGGCCAGGCATCCGGGAGGGAAACCCATGAGAGTCCCGCGTTCAGGCCACCGGATGGAACGGCATTCGCCCGACGAGGCCGCCGTTGCGGTCGAACACCACCACCTCGAGGGCGATGTTCGTGCCGCGCAGCGCCTTGGCGGCCGTGCCCCATGCGTGCTGAGCCACCATGTCTCCGAGAGGCAGGCCCAGGCGATGGGCCGTCTCCAGCACCTCCAGCGCCGTGTTGGCCTCGCGCGCAGCCTCCACCACGTGAGCCTCCGCTCCGGTTTCGGCAAGACGCTCGGCGAGCCAGGCGAGATCGACCGCGCCCGCCCGCGAGTGGAGATCGAGCATGCCCTGCCCGAGCTTGCTCATCTTGGCGATGCCGCCCGCCACCGTGACCTTCGGCACCGGATTGCGGCGCAGGTATTTCAGCATGCCTCCGGCAAAGTCGCCCATGTCTATGAGGGCATGGTCCGGCAGCCCGTGCAGGGCCTGCACGGCGCGCTCGGAGGTGGAGCCGGTTGCGCCCGCCACATGCACCAGCCCGCCGGCGCGGGCCACGTCGATGCCGCGGTAGATGCTGTGGATCCAGGCCGCGCACGAATAGGGAACCACCACCCCCGTGGTGCCGAGGATCGAGAGCCCGCCCACAATGCCGAGGCGCGGGTTGAGGGTCTTCAGGGCAATGGCCTCGCCGCCCGGGATGGAGATCTCGACCTCCACATCCAGGGATCCGCCCGTGCTGCGGGCCGCCTCCTCCAGGTTGTCGCGGATCATCTGGCGCGGGACTGGGTTGATGGCGGGCTCGCCCGGCGGCAGGGGCAGGCCGGCGCGGGTCACGGTGCCGACGCCGGGCCCCGCCCGGAACGTCACCCCCGCACCCGGCGCTCCGGCCCGGACGGTGGCGATCACCAGAGCGCCATGGGTCACGTCCGGGTCGTCGCCCGCATCCTTGATCACGCCCGCCCGCGCGCCGTCCTCGCCTGGTTCAGCGAACGCAAGGGAGAAGGCTGGTCGCGCCCCGCCCGGAAGCGTGATCTCGATGGGATCTGGAAAATCGCCGCTGCGCCAGCCGAGATAGGCCGCCTTTGCGGCAGCGGTGGCGCAGGCTCCGGTCGTCCAGCCGCGGCGCAAGGGCCCCGCGGGTTTCACATCGTCCATACGCCCTCACCTGTCATCCCGATGCCTTCATATAGCCCTCTCGGGGCCGCAGGTCATGGCCGGAGGATTCCATGACCTCTCTTTCCCGCGTCTCCCCTCCTTTCGCCCCCGGCACCGTCTGGCTCGTGGGCGCCGGACCGGGCGATCCCGGCCTGCTCACGATCCATGCCCTGAACGCCCTCGCGACAGCGGACGTGGTCGTCTACGACGCCCTCGTCGACCCCGGCGTGCTGTCCTTCGCCAGAGAGGACGCGGTGCTCGAATTCGCCGGCAAGCGGGGAGGCAGGCCCTCGGCCGTCCAGCGGGACATCTGCGAACGGCTCGTCATGCTCGCCCGGGAGGGCAAGCGGGTGCTGCGCCTGAAGGGCGGCGACCCGTTCATCTTCGGCCGCGGGGGCGAGGAGGCCCTGGCGCTCGCGGAGGCGGGCATTCCGTTCCGCATCATCCCCGGCGTGTCGAGCGGGCTCGCGTCGCTGGCGATCCATGGCGTTCCGGCGACCTTCCGCAAGGCCAACCACGCGGTCATCCTCGCCACCGGTCATCCGGCCCCAGACCAGGAGATCGACTGGGCGGCGCTGGCCCGCACGGGAGTGCCCCTCGTCCTCTACATGGCCGTGTCGAGCCTTCCCGCCATCGTGAGCGCGCTCATGGACGGCGGCCTTGCGGGCTCCACTCCCGCGCTCGCCGTGCATGGAGCCACCACCTCCCGGGAGAACGTAGTGGAGGCGACCCTGGAAACCCTGCCGAAGCTGGCGGAAGGAGGAATCATCCGGTCGCCGGCCATCGTGGCGGTTGGAGCCATCGCGGCCTTCCGCTCGGCAATCGCCAACCACCTCCTCGAATTCGGCAGCGAGGCGGCCCAGTGAGTCCGGCTCCCGGCCTCCTCATTGCGGCGCCCCGCTCAGGTTCGGGCAAAACGACCGTCGTGCTCGGCCTGCAGCGGGCGCTCGCGCGCCGGGGCCTGCGCGTTAAGGGCCTGAAATGCGGGCCGGACTACATCGATCCCGCCTTCCATGCGGCCGCGACCGGCGCGCCGAGCTTCAACCTCGACAGCTTCGCCATGAGCCGGCCCCTGCTGGAAGCCCTCGTGGTCGATGCCGCGGGGGTTGCGGATTTCACCATTGCCGAAGGGTCGATGGGCCTCTTCGACGGCATCCGGCAGGAAACCGGCCGCACGGGGGCCAGCGCCGACATCGCGGCGCTGTTCGGCTGGCCCGTGATCCTCGTCCTCGACGTATCGGGTCATGCGCAATCGGCCGCCGCCGTGGCGCTCGGATGCGCCCGGTTCGACTCGCGGATCACCATCGGGGGCGTGGTGCTGAACAAGGTCGCAAGCGAACGCCATCGCAGGCTTGTGGAGGACGGCATGGCCCGCGTCGGGCTGCCGGTTCTCGGCGCGCTCATGCGCAGCACGGAACTCGCCCTGCCCGAGCGCCATCTCGGCCTCGTCCAAGCCGGCGAGACCGACGAACTCGACCGACGCCTGGAGCGCCTCGCCGATGCGGTGGAAGGCGCCATCGACATCGATCGGCTCATGGCTCTGGGCCGTCCTGCCGCCCTTGCCGCAACGACCCAATCAGCCGAGAGCCTGCAGCCGCCGGGGCAGCGCATCGCCCTGGCCTCCGACCAAGCCTTCTCGTTCATCTATCCGCACGTGCTGGCGGGCTGGCGGGCGGCGGGCGCGGAGATTGTCCCCTTCTCTCCCCTGGCGGACGAGCCGCCTCCGCCCCACTGCGACGTGTGCTGGCTTCCCGGCGGATATCCCGAGCTCCACGCCGGACCCATCGCCGGGGCGCGCCGTTTTCTGAATGGCCTGCGGGTCTTTGCCGAAACGCGGCCGGTCCATGGGGAATGCGGCGGCTACATGGTGCTCGGCCGCAGCCTCGAGGATGGCGATGGCGGGGTGCATCCCATGGCGGGCCTCCTGCCCGTGGATACGAGCTACGCCAGGCGCAAACTCCACCTGGGATACCGCGTGGCGCATCTGCTCCATGACGGGCCCCTATGGTCGACGGGCCAAGGGCTCGTGGGCCACGAGTTCCACTACGCCTCGATCACCGGGAGCGACGGCTCGAAGGACGCCGCATTCGCCGCGATCACCGATGCGGAAGGCGCCGATCTGGGAACGGCAGGCCACAGGGTTGGGTACGTGACCGGCAGCTTCTTCCATGCCATCGCGCAAAGGTGAAAGGCCTGCTCCGTGCGCTCTACGCAGCGCAGGAAGCGAAATCGCTTAAAGCCACTGGTTCTGACGGAAGCGCCAATATAGCCAGCCGCATATAAGCAATATGACCATGAGAACCAGCGGGTAGCCGTACGTCCAGTGCAGCTCGGGCATGAACTCGAAATTCATGCCGTAGATGCCGGCGACGGCGGTCGGCACGGCCAGGATGGCCGCCCATGCCGCAAGTTTTCGCGTGATCTCGGTCTGCTGCGCCTGCCCGGTCATGAGGCTGGTCTCGAAGGCAAAGGCCAGCACCTCGCGTAAGGATTCGATCTCCTCCTGAACCCGCCGGATATGGTCGGACACGTCGCGAAAGAGCGGGTGCATGGAAGGGTCGATTCCTGGCAGCCCGGGCTGTTCAAGGCGCCGGCATACCTCCACCAGGGGGATGGCGGCATTGCGCAGGCGCAGGAGATCCCGGCGAAGCTGGTAGAGCCGCCGCACATGATCCTGGGAGGAGGCCTCCGCCAGGATGCAGTCCTCGATCTCCTCCACCTCCGTCTGGATCGTCTCGATCACCGGCATGTAGTTGTCGACGATGAAGTCGAGGATCGCGTAGAGGATGAAGTCCTCGCCGTCCCGCAGCGCCACCGGCGCCGCCTCACAGCGCTCGCGCACCGGGGTGTAGGACGTGGAGGCCCCGTGGCGGACGGACACCACGTAGCCGTGCCCGACGAACAGGTGGGTCTCGCCGAAGGCGATGCGTCCGTCCAGCATCTGGGCCGTTCGCGCGACCACGAACAGGGCCTCGCCGTATTGCTCGAGCTTGGGCCGCTGATGCGCCTTGAGGGCATCCTCGATGGCAAGCTCGTGCAGGCCGAACTCCGCCTGGAGCTGGCGCAGGAGGGCGAGGCTGGGCTCGTGCAGGCCGATCCAGACCACGTGCCCGGGCTTGCGCGACCACTCCCCCACATCCGCGATGGGAACCTCGGCCACGCGCTCGCCGCCCGCATAAACAGCCGAGGCGACCACGCCGGGGGTGTCCTTGGGTGGAACCGATGCAAGCTTGAGATCATCCGCCATGATCACTCAACGCGCAGTGGGATGTTCTGGTGCCAAGGTTGGAAGAAGGCTGACGATTCGTGAGCTTCCTTCCAACCTTATGGCAGCTCGCCTAGAGGGCCGCCGGATGCCGGTCCGATGCGGTCTCGGACGGGCCGCGACCCGCCCTTTCCCGCGACCGCTGCGCCGTGCGGTCGATGGCGTCGATCACGGCGTCCGACGCCAGGTGGTGGATCATGTGACCCAGACCCGGAAGGGCGATGAACTCGCTGCCGGGCAGCTCCCGGTGCAGGCGCTCGGATTGGCGGCCCACGTCGGAGACCTGGTCGTCGGCTCCTGTGATGATCGTCACCGGCATGGTCAGCTCGCCGTAGTGCTGCTCCAGCTCCATCACCGACGGCGTCATGAGTGCGGCGTCCTCGGCGGCCGCGCGAAGCTGCAGGGGCCGCAGCATCAGGGCCTTCGGGAACTGGCGGTCGAAGCGCTCCGGCACGGGCGCGGGCTTGAACACCTGCTTGATCATGCCGGGGAGAATGGCCTTGGCCACCAGGGGCGAGATCGTGTAGCGCATGGCGTCGCCGATCACCGGAATGGCCGGGGGCGAGAGCAGGAACGTATCCGCCCTCAGGGTCGGATAGTAATAGCCGGACCCGAGGACGAGGCTGCGGACGAGCCCCGGGGACTCCAACGCGAGGGCGACCGCCACCAGGGTGCCCCAGGAATGCCCATAGATCGTGGCCTGCTCGACCCCGAGCTGCTCAAGAGCCTTCCGGAACAGGCTGGCGTGAGCGCGCGGCGTCCAGAGCCCGCGCGGCCGCGCGCTGTAGCCATAGCCGGGCCGGTCGATGACGATCACCCTGTAGCGCTCCGCCAGCCTGTCCACGAGACCGCTGACGGTGAAGTCCTGGATCATGGTGCCGTTGCCGTGGATGAGCACCAAGGGTTCGCCCCGTCCGCGCTCGATGTAATGCAGGCGCACCCCGTCCACGTGGAGGAAGCGGCCGATGGGCGGGTGCCGACGCTCCGCATCCTTCGTCTGCTTACGGTTGTACAGGACAGCCGCCGCTACGGCGGCAGCCGAGCCGGCGAGCAGAGGCGCAAGCCATCGGCGCGACTTGGCGTGGCCCGCCGTTCGAGGTGGATTGAAGCTTCTGTGCTCCTGCCCCGAACGTCCCCTCGCCGGAGAGGCTTCATACGTCCGATCCTGCATGGCAGCGTCGATGGCCGCTGACCCCTTGAATGAGGGCAAAATCGGCTCGGCTCCTGTTGTGGCGTTGCGCATGCTATTCTCCTTTGAGGTCCAGAACAGACAACTCCCGAGATCGGGATGGGTTGCTGCACTGCACAAAAGCAGGCTGCTGCGCAGCGAATCCTTAGAGGTTTGAGTGCTTCCGCTGCTCCAGCACTGCTCCAAGGCGAAACAGACACGCTTCCGCAGCTTGACCAGCATCAGGCAGGTCAGTACATACAATACGTCATATGACGTCATATACAGCTCGACCTGACACAGGCTTGTCTCAAATCACCGAGATTGCACGCCGTCGCTGCCCCGGGTGAACGGGAGCATGGATGAGACGTTCATTGTTTGGTTGCAGCCCTTGCGCCGGCTTGTCCTCCGCTGCGGCGGGGGATGACAGCAGAAGAATTGAAACATGAGGGAGAGCGCCCATGCTCGATAAAGTCGCCGGGAAGGCAAGGATGATCCACTCCATCAACCCCGCTACGGGGCAGATCATCGCCAGCTTCGAGGAACATGGGCCCGACCGGGTCGAGCATGCGCTGGAGGAAGCGGCGCGGGCGCAGCGTTCCTGGGCCGAGGCGCCGATCGGGGAGCGCGTGGCGCTTCTCACGAGAGCGGCCGGCGTCCTGCGCGCCCGGAAGCAGGAATTCGCGGCCCTGATCACCCAGGAGATGGGCAAGCCGATCAGCGAGGCTGAAGCCGAGGTCGAGAAATGCGCGTGGAACTGCGACTTCTATGCCGAGAAGGCTGAAAGCTTCCTCGCTCCCGAAGAGGTCGCCAGCAACGCCACCGAGAGCGCCGTGGTGTTCGATCCTCTCGGCGTCATCCTGGCGATCATGCCCTGGAATTATCCGTTCTGGCAGCTCTTCCGCTTCCTGGCTCCGGCCCTCGCCGCGGGCAATGGGGCCGTCTTGAAACATGCCAGCAACGTGCCTCAATGCGCGCTCGCCATCGAGGAGGTTCTGCGGGAAGCGGGAGCTCCGCAGGGGCTGTTCCAGACGCTTCTGGTCGGCGCTTCCGCCGTCGAGGGCATCATCGCCGATCCGCGGATTGCCGCGGTGACCCTGACGGGCTCCACCGAAGTCGGGAGCCTTGTGGCGAGCCAGGCCGGAAGCCTGCTCAAGAAGCAGGTGCTGGAACTGGGCGGATCGGATCCCTTCATCGTGCTCGCCGACGCGGACGTGCAGGAAGCCGCGGCCGTCGCCACCCGCGGACGCTTCCTGAATGTCGGACAGAGCTGCATCGCGGCCAAGCGCCTGATCGTCGAGGAGAGCGTCGCGGATGCATTCGTGGAGGCTCTCTGCGCCCATGTGAAGGCGCTGCAGGTCGGCGACCCCATGGGGCGGGAGATCAACATCGGCCCCATGGCCAGAGGCAACCTGCGCGACGATCTCCATTCGCAGATCGAGCGCTCCGTCCAGGCCGGGGCAGAGCTGAAGCTGGGAGGAAAACCGGTCGACGGGCCGGGCTTCTTCTATGAGCCGACGGTCCTCGACCGCGTCGCCCCCGGCATGGCCGCCTTCGACGAGGAAACCTTCGGGCCGGCTGCGGCCGTGATCCGCGTCGGCGATGCGGACGAAGCGGTGCGGCTTGCCAACTCGACCGAATACGGCCTCGGCGCAGCCCTCTGGACCCGGGACATCGACCGGGCCCGCCGCCTGTCGCGGCGGATCGAGGCCGGAGCGGTCTTCATCAACGGCATGGTCGCGTCCGACCCGCGCCTGCCCTTCGGCGGCATCAAGCGGTCGGGATATGGCCGCGAGCTCGGCGTCTACGGCATCCGGGAATTCACGAACATCAAGTCCGTCTGGATTGGACCGGCCCAGGACAAGAGCAAGGTAACCCTATCCGAGTGACAAACGGCTAATCGGAGAACACCACATGAGCGAGACCCAATCAGCGTCGGGCGCGGTCCTGCGCCCCTCTGAGATCAAGGCCGCCGAGCGCGGCGGCGGCGCGCGCACCATTCCTCTCGTCAGCAAGCGGATCGGCTCGACGAGCCTGCTGAACGGCATCACCTCCTTCGATCCGGGCGCAGGGATCCCGCTGCACAAGCACAATTGCGAGGAGAGCGTCATGATCCTCGAAGGGCGCGCCGTCGCCGAGATCGACGGGGTCGAGCATGAGCTCGGACCGCTCGACACGACCTGGCTGCCCGCCGACGTCCCTCACCGCTTCCGCAACGCGTCCGACACGGAGCCCATGCGGATCTTCTGGACCTACGCGTCCGTCGACGCCACCAGAACGCTGATCGCCACCGGGGAGACCCGCCCCGTCTCGGCGGAGCACGCCAAGGCAGGTTCTCAATGAGCACCGCTTCAGCCGCGCCCTCCTCGCGCTCGGGCGGCGTTTCCGGCGGATCGATCATGGCGTTCATCCAGGATGCCTTGCAAAGCGTGGGCCTGCCGGAGGCGGACGCCCAGAAGGTCGCCGTCCTGATGGCGGAGGCCGACCTCACCGGCGCGGATGCGCACGGCATCTTCCGGATGCCGCAATATGTTCAGCGCATCCAGTCGGGCGGCATCAATCCGCAGCCGGCCATCAAGGTGAACAGGACGGCCCCCGCAACCGCCCTCGTCGACGGCGACAACGGCATGGGGCATCTGGTGATGTCGCGCGCCGCGGAGTCCGCCATCGAGATGGCGCGGGAGACCGGCGTCGCCTGGGTGGGCGCGCACCACTCGAACCATGCCGGCCCCGCCGCCCTCTACGCATCGATGCCGGTCGAGCACGGGATGATCGGCTTGTACTCGGCGGTGGCGAGCGCCAACCACATGGCGGTCTGGGGCGGCGTGGAAGCCCTGCTGGGCACCAATCCGCTGGCGGTGGGCATCCCGGCGGGAGACGAGCCGCCGGTGCTCCTCGACATCGCGACCACCATGGTGTCCTACGGCACCATCAAGAACTACGCCCTCCAGGGGAAGGAGATTCCCGAGGGCTGGATGTTCAACCGGGCCGACGGAAAGCCATTGACCGATCCCCGGCGCAGCAGCGAGGGGCTGCTCCTGCCGATCGGCGGCTACAAGGGCAGCGGCCTTGCGCTCGTTCTCGGCCTGCTCGCCGGCACCCTGAACGGGGCGGCCTTCGGGCGTGACGTGGTCGATTTCAACGCCGACACGACGACCGTGACCAATACCGGCCACTTCATCGTCGCCGTCGACGTGTCGCGGTTCACCCCGCTCGACGCGTTCAAGGCCGAAGTGGACCGCCATCTCAGGGATCTCCGCAACTCCGAGCGGCTGCCGGGCGTCGACGAGATCCGGATCCCCGGCGAACAGCGCGAGGCGCGGCGGCATAATCGATCCCGCGACGGGGTCCCGCTCTCGCCCGAACTGATCAAGAAGCTTGACGAGCTTGCATCCCGCCTCGGCATCCCTCCCCTTCAACGCTAACAGCACAACGCCAGCCTGCAAGGAATTCCCGATGATCCTCGAGATCGCTCAGATCGACGTCAAACCCGGCACGGAAACCGACTTCGAGGGGGCCGTGGCCAAGGCCGCCCCCCTGTTCAAAAACGCGAAGGGCTGCAGGTCCATGGAGCTGCAGCGCTCCATCGAAAAGCCGAGCCGATACCGGCTTTTCGTCCGGTGGGAAACCCTGGAGGACCACACGGTGGGCTTCCGCGGCTCCCCGGCCTTTCAGGAATGGCGCGGCCTTGTCGGCCCGTATTTCGAGAGCCCGCCTGAAGTGGAACACACGCAGCAGGCCTTTCACGGCTTCTGACGATAGCCGGCGATCGCCAACGAAGAAGGCCTGCCCTGGAAGCTCCACGGCAGGCCCTTTCAATATCGGTGACGGATCAGGCGGCGATGCGCCCCTGCTCCACCTCGAGCCGCACCGGCTTCTTCAGTTTCGCCGAAAGATCGAGCGCTTTCGTGAGCAGGAGGTTCCGGTGGGCTTCCGCAGCCGTGGCGGCCTGGGTCGGCAGGCCGAGGGAGACCCGGTTGAGCCAGGAATCCGTCTCCTCCCGCATGGGTCCGCGAAGCTCGCCCAGGGCCATGTCGCCCGGCGGATAGCTGCCGAGGAAATCCACCAGGCGGGACTTGTCCGGCGCATAGCCTTCGGCCTGCGGCTGCGACACCGCCATGACGATGTCCCGGTGGGTGTCGTCGATGGTGATCACCCCGTCCGTGCCGTTGATGCCGACTTCGAGGCTGTAGACGGCGCCCGGCCATGTGACCGGCAGGGCCCAGGAGATGTTGAGGTGGTAGACGCTCCCGTCCGAGAACATGATCATCCCGGCGGTGGCGTCGATGCCGCCATATTCGGGGCCGAGCACCTTGTCGACGGAGCGGGCGTACACCTCGACCGGGGTCTTGGCCTCCATGTACCACATGACGATGTCGAGGGCATGGGTGCCGGAGATCACCATGGGCGAGATGGTGGAGGGATCGTCGGTGCGCTTGTAGTTGTCGATGGCGACCAGCCGGTTC
>DASQTM010000192.1:0-4490 GCA_035641875.1 Microvirga sp.
ACGATCCCCAGCGGCTGCCGCCGGAATCGGTGACGCGCCACAGCCTTCAGCTTCCCGGCCGCACCCTGCAATTCACCGCAACGGCCGGAAGCCTGGCGCTCACCGATCCCCAGGGCGCGCCCCAGGCGGAGTATGGATTCGTCGCCTATGCGCGGGACGACGCCGATCCGGCGACGCGGCCGGTGACCTTCGTGATCAATGGCGGGCCGGGGGCCTCCTCCGCCTATCTGCACCTTCTCGCCATCGGCCCCTGGCTTTTGTCCCTGGACGGCCCCGCCATCAGCCCCTCGGCTCCGCCGGCTCTATCTCCCAATGGGGAGACCTGGCTCGACTTCACGGACCTCGTGTTCATCGACCCGCCCGGCACCGGTTATGGGCGCGTGGTCGGGGGCGATCAGGTTCGGGACAGGTTCTACTCCGTCGGAGGCGACATCGATGGCCTGGCCGCCTTCGTGACGCGCTGGCTCAAGGAGAAGAACCGGCTCATGTCGCCGAAGTTCTTCGCCGGCGAGAGCTATGGCGGCTTCCGGGGGCCCCTGCTGGCGCAGAAGCTCCAGGGCGACCAGGGCATCGGTCTCAGCGGGCTCGTTCTCGTGTCGCCGGTGTTCGATTTCGATTGGCTCGATCAGGGGGCAGGGGCTCCCTGGACCCTCGCCGGGCTCCTGCCGTCGCTCGCCGCCGCATCCCTGTCGCGCAAGGGCCCTGTGTCGCGGGAGGCCCTGCGGGAGGCGGAGAACTACGCCTCGGGCGAGTACCTCGTCGACCTGATGCGGGGCTTCCAGGACAAGCAGGCTGTGGAGCGCGTCAGCCGGCGGGTGGCCGAACTGAGCGGCCTCGACCCGGAGCTCACCCGGCGTCTGGCCGGGCGCATCGACATGCGCACCGTCCAGCGGGAATTGCGGCGCGGCTCCAACGAGGTGGTGAGCGCCTACGACACCAACGTGGCCGTCGCCGATCCCAATCCCAACGCCTATCTGTCGCGCTTCGAGGACCCGGTCCTCACCGGCATGACCGCGCCCCTGACCAGCGCCATCATCCACCACCTGAACCGGAACCTGAACTACAAGGCGGAAGGGCGCTACAACCTGCTCAACGGCGGGGTGAACGGCGCATGGCGCTGGGGCGGGTGGCGCAGCGGGCCCGAGAACCTCGAGGAGCTGCGCCAGGCCCTCTCCCTCGACGGCAAGCTGCGCGTGCTCGTCACCCACGGGTTTACCGATCTCGTGACGCCCTATTATGCGTCCCAGCTTCTCCTGAACCAGGTGCCGAATCTCGGCTCCGAGAACCGCGTGGCCCTCAAGGTTTACGAGGGCGGCCACATGTTCTATTCCCGCCAAGGTTCACGGCAGGCCTTCAGGGACGACGCGCGGCGGCTGTTCGAAGAGGCGCTGCAGGCAAGGGCCGCCGACTAGAGGCATTCTTCGGGGATTGGATTTCATGCGCGTGACGGTTCTCTCGACCCTAGCCCTTGCGGCGCTGGGCCTGGCTGCCTGCAACAGCCGCACCGAGGCTCCCCGGGTGGCCGCCGCACCCCCGCCGCCGGCGGCCCCGGCCGGGCCGTCCTTCGAGGGGCCACTGCTGGGACCGGACGGGCGCTGCACCGGACCGGCCGCGGGAACCGCCGCCGCCATCGAGCCCGGCATCGCCGAATGCGACCTCGTCCGCCTCAAGGGCAGGCCCGCCACGGACGTGCTGGTCGGGGAGAGCGGCAAGGGCCAGCGCGAGGTGCAGGTGCTCTATTCCGAGCCCGGCGGCCGCGAGCTCTATTTCTTCGTCAACAACCGGCTCGATCGGATCGTGAAGCCTTGAATGGGCATGACATCCGGGCGTTCTCGGCCTGAGTCGGTATCCCGCTGTCATCCGAGGGACCTGCATAGCGGTGCCCGAGACCCCACTGCTGACCCTGCAGGATCAAGCACAGGGGAGGCCGCCGCGCTGTTCTTCCCACCGTCGAGGTGATGGATTCCCGCCTGCGCGGAGATGATAGGAGAGGGTGTCATGGCGGGTGAGCATCCAAGGAAGGAACAGGCGCAGACAGCCCTCCTCCCCCTTGTGGGGAGGAGATGGAGGTGGGGGTGTGTGCACCGGACCTTCATAGGCTATCGCTCACACCCCCACCCTGGCCCTCCCCACAAGGGGGAGGGAAAAGGAGGCGTGGTTCCGCGCCATGGATTCCCTTCCTGGCGGGCTCACGCCCGCTAACGCTACGCTCCGGCCGGTCCGGTCTGAAAGATCGGCAGAATGACACGGGACGGTACTGGTAGGTGTCATCCCGCCGATCCTGCGGATCGGACCGGCGAGCGCAGCGAGGGAAGGGATCCAGTCACACCCGCAACGCAAGCTCTCCTCCCCGCAAGGGGGAAAGAGGCGTCACGCCTTTAGCGGCCAGACTCCGAGGCGGCCGCCTCGGCCCGGGGCGTCAGGGCCGCCGAGGCTGAGCTGGTCGGCACGACGATCGCAAAGCCGCCCCCGGCGGGCGCGCGCCGCACCTGGGCGATCCGCACCAGGACGAAACCCGTGAGCAGCAGGGACACCACGGCCGCGTAGATGAAGAGGCCCTTGGGCCCGATCAGCTCCATGGCTCCCGCGCCGAGCAGGGGCCCGATGGTGACGCCCGCCGCCCACGAGAACAGCAGCGTGCCCACCGTGGAGACGATCTGCCCCGGCTCCACGAGATCGCAGGC
Organism: Microvirga sp.; assembly: GCA_035641875.1. GTDB lineage: Bacteria > Pseudomonadota > Alphaproteobacteria > Rhizobiales > Beijerinckiaceae > Microvirga. The sequence goes on from DASQTM010000192.1 coordinate 2,685, forward strand.
ATGGGCCACGCAGACGGAATAGATGCAGAGCGCGAGGCCGCCCCAGGCCGCGAAGGACCACAGGACCAGCGCCTGCGCGCCGGTGGCGCTCGTCAGGATGATCAGCCCCGACACGAGGCTCGTGCCGGCGGCGAGCCCTGCGATCACATAGCGCCGGTCCGTCCGGTCCGAGAGCCACCCGAGGGGCCATTGCATCGCGAGGCTTCCGGCCTGAAGGGCGAAGATGAGCCCGGCGGCCCTGTCCTGGCTCAGGCCCATGCTGATGCCGAACACCGGCGCGATGGCGACGACCGGACCGTTCATGAGCCCCACCGCGAAGACGCCCACCACCGCCGTCGGAGCGACCGAAAAAAGCCTCCCGACGGCGATCCGCACCCCCTGGGGCGCAGGCGGCTCCCGGGTCGCGGTGGCGGCGATGGGCAGAAGCGACAGGGTGATGATGGCGTTCACCGCCAGGAACAGGCCGTCGCTGCGGATGTCGCCGAGGCTGATGCCCAGCGGCGACAGCATCAGGGCGACCTTGGTGCTGATCATGTAGATGGAGAGCATCCGGCCCCGGTGGCTGGAGGTCGCGCTGGCGCTGATCCAGCTGTCCGCCAGGGTGAAGATGCAGGCGAGCGTCACGCCCGTGAGGCCGCGCAGGAGAATCCACGCGAGGGTCGAATGCGCCTGCGTCATCCCCAGCACCGTGACCCCGGTGATCGCCGCAAGGCACGCGAAGGCCCGGATATAGCCCACGTGCCGGATGAAGGCCGGAGCGACGAAGCAGCCGGTGGAAAAACCCACCCCGTAGGCGGCCGCCACGAGGCCGATGGCCGAGACGGAAAAGCCCTCCCCCTGCATCCGCAGGGGCATGAGCACCTGAAGCAGCCCGTTGCCGGCCTGCAGCAGGGTGGTGGCGGCCGTGACGGCCCAGATAAGAGCAAGGGAGGATTTCAAAGGACTGATCGGGAAATGGCGAAGCGGGAACGGCGCACCATAGAGCATCCTGCGCAAAAGAGGACCCGCTTTTGCAATGCATGATGCAGAAGAAGACTTGGAGCGGAGGACGATTGACGCAATTGCTTTCCGTTTTGGAGATCAGGCGTTGGGAAGATCCCCACCCTTTGGAATCTCCGAGAAAACGCGCTCATTTTGCGGAAATGCCTCTCCTACCGCATATCCGAATGCTAGTAGCGAGCCGCCTTTAAACTCTTTAGGCATGACTCGTTAGGCATGACTCGGCCCCATTCGCGCTTGATCCAGTCGAAGGCGGCGGCGAGGCTCAGGACGCCGAGGAAGGATGCCGCGGTCTTCTCGTAACGGGTGGCGACGCAGCGCCACTCCTTGAGCCGAGACCACAAGCGCTCGACCCGGTTCCTGTGCCGGTAGATCCAGTCACGGCAGCGGACAGGCGCCTCGTTCTTCCTGGTCGGGATCGCCGGCGCGGAGCCGAGATCACGGATGGCCTCGCGGAGCGCGTGGCTGGAGTAGCCGCGGTCGGCCACGGTCCAGAGCGGCGTCCCGGGCAGGTGGGCCAACAGGCCCGCGGCCTCGGGCAGCTCGGCGGCTGGCCCCGGGGCGAGCGCGAAGGCGATCGCTCGGCCGCGGGCGTCGGCGAGCACGTGCGCCCCTCGCGGGCCATGGCCCGCGTGCCTTCGGCAACGGATGATCGGCGCTGCCGATCATGGTGCCGTAGCCGCCCCGGGAACGGCCAAGGGCGTGAGCCTGAGCATCCTCCTCCGGCGTCAGGTTCCCCCTTTGGCGCCGGCGGCCTTCTGATGGGCGCGGATGACGGTGCCGTCGAGGAAGGCCAGCCCGAGCTCG
>DASQTM010000193.1:0-5061 GCA_035641875.1 Microvirga sp.
CGGCCCTCCGCCCGACTGATTCGGGCCGAAGCCGACGAGACCTGCCGATGTTCCGCTTTTTCGAGACCCGGATCGACTTCACCCGGCGCCCGCCGGAGGCTTCGCCGCCGGATACGCTGCGGGGGTTCTACTGGCACTTCATCGCCCAGGCCAAAGGCCTGTTCGCGGCGCTCTTCGCCCTCGGCTTCGTGCTCGCGGTGGTGGAGGCGATCGTGCCCTATCTCATCGGTCGTCTCGTCAACGCCCTGTCGCACACCTCGCCCGAGGGCGTTTTTCACGAGGCGGGGCCGCTGCTCGCCGCCATGGCGGCGATCATCCTGCTGGTGCGGCCCCTAGGGACCATCCTGTTCCGGCTCCTGGTCAACCACTCGCTGGCCGTATCCTTCACCAGCATGGTCCATTGGCAGAATTACTGGCACGTGGTGCGCCAGCCCCTGGCCTTCTTCCAGGAGGATTTTGCCGGGCGCATCGCCAACCGGGTGCTCCAGACCGCGCGGCCCTTGCGCGAGTCCATCCTGTCGGTGGCGCGCGCCGTCTGGCAGATCCTGATCTTCGGCGCGGCCTCCATCGGGCTGCTCGGAATGCAGGACATCCGCCTCGCCCTGCCCATGGCCGGATGGTTCGTGCTCTACGCCTCCCTGCTGGCGGTGTCCCTGCCGCGGATCCAGAGCCGCTCCCGCGCGTCGAGCGACGCCCGCTCCGCCGTGACCGGCAAGGTGGTGGACTCGTTCACCAACATCATGACCGTGAAGCTGTTCGGGCGCAGGCATGACGAGGACGTGTATATCAGCGAGGGCTTTCGCCGGTTCAACGACGCCTTCGCCCGCCAGCAGCGGGTGAACACGATCTATGTGGCCGGGCTCATGATCCTCAACGCGGTCTTCCTGGTCGCCACCGGGGCGGTTGCGGTGTGGCTCTTCAGCCGGAACCGGGTGGATGCCGGAACCTTGACCACCGCGCTGCTGCTCTCCACCCAGATCGTCTCCATGTCCGGCTGGGTGGCCTTCGAGGTGATGAGCATCTTCGAGAATGTCGGCACGGTGCAGGAGGGCATGAAGACGATCTCGCGCCCGCTGACCATGCAGGACAGGCCCGACGCCGAACCCTTGAGGGTGTCGCGGGGGGAGATCCGCTTCGAGGATGTCGGCTTCTCCTACGGCGATGGCGAGACGGTCATCGACGGGCTGAGCCTGATCATCCGTCCGGGCGAGAAGATCGGCTTCGTCGGCCGCTCCGGCGTCGGCAAGACCACCCTGGTCAACCTGCTCCTGCGCTTCTTCGAGCCGCAGCAGGGCCGCATCCTCATCGACGGGCAGGACATCGCCGGCCTCCGCGAGGAGAGCCTGAGGGCCGGAATCTCGGTGGTCACGCAGGACACGTCCCTGCTTCATCGTTCGATTGCGGAAAACATCCTCTACGGGCGGCCCGAGGCCGGCGAGGAGGCGATGCGGGAGGCGGCGCGCCAGGCCCATGCGGCGGAGTTCGTCGAGCGCCTGGTCGACGGCCGGGGCCGTCGCGCTTACGAGGCGCATGTGGGGGAGCGGGGGGTGAAGCTCTCAGGCGGGCAGCGCCAGCGCATCGCCATTGCCCGGGTGATCCTCAAGGACGCCCCGATCCTGGTGCTGGACGAGGCCACCTCGGCGCTGGACTCCGAGGTCGAGGCCGCCATCCAGGAGTCGCTTTCCACCCTCATGCAGGGCAAGACCGTCATCGCCATCGCCCACCGCCTCTCGACGCTTCAGCTCATGGATCGTCTGATCGTTCTGGACGAGGGCCGCATCGCAGAGGAGGGGACGCATGAGGAGCTTCTGGAGCAGGGCGGCCTTTATGCGGGCCTCTGGTCGCGCCAGTCCGGCGGCTTTCTCACGCCGCGCCGGAGCGTACGGGATGCGAGGGCCTAGGCGCTTTCGCGTCCGTGCGATCATGGGTAACGTGCGAACCCTTTCCAACAGCCCGAGTCACCGACCATGCACAACGACCGCCTGAGCCTTGATGAGATCGCCCGGCGCGTGGACGCCAAGGCCGCCGATTACTGCGCCCTGAGCGACCGCATCTGGGCCATGCCGGAACTGGCCTTCGAGGAGCATCGCTCGGTGGCGGAGCAGATCGCCATGCTGGAGCGCGAGGGCTTTCGCATCGCCCGCCAGGTGGGCGGCATGGCCACCGCCTTCATCGCCGAGGCCGGAAGCGGCGGCCCGGTGGTGGGCATCCTGGGCGAGTTCGACGCGCTGCCGGACCTTGCTCAGGAATCCGGCCTGACCGCCCATAGGCCCACGGAGGCGGGCGCGCCGGGGCATGGCTGCGGCCACAATCTTCTCGGCTCCGGCTCGGCGCTCGCCGCCGCGGCCTTGAAGGATGCGCTCGAAGCGGAAGGAATCGCCGGCACGGTGCGCTATTACGGCTGCCCCGCGGAGGAGAGCGGCTCGGGAAAAACCTTCATGGCGCGGGCCGGCCTGTTCGACGATCTCGACGCTGCCTTCTGCTGGCATCCGGCCGTGGTCAACGAGGTGCAGACCACGTCGTCGCTCGCCTGCATCCAGGCTTACTTTCGCTTCAGGGGCCGTGCGTCCCATGCGGCGGCCGCGCCTCATGTGGGGCGCAGCGCGCTGGACGCGGTGGAGCTGATGAATGTGGGCGTCAACTACATGCGCGAGCACATGCCCTCGGACGCCCGGGTGCATTACGCCATCACCAACACGGGCGGCGATGCGCCGAACGTGGTGCAGGCCCATGCGGAATCCCTCTACCTCGTGCGCTCGCCGCACCTGCCGGACGCGGAACGCCTGTTCGAGCGCGTGAAGAAGATCGCCGAGGGCGCGGCGCTCATGACGGAGACTGGAGTTACGGTGCAGATCACGGACGCAACCTCCAACGTGGTTCCCAACAAGGCCCTGCAAGAGGCCATGTTCGAGAACATGAAGCGCCTCGGCCCGCCGCTCTTCGACGAAGGCGACTACGCCTTCGCCGAGAGGCTGCGCCGGGCGGCGCTCACGGAGGAGGACATCTTGGCGAGCGTGAAGCCGCACGATCCGTCGCTCCGGACGAAGATTCTGCATGACGGCGTGCTCCCCATGCCCCTGCGGGAGGACGTGATGATGGGCACCACCGACGTGGGCGACGTGAGCTGGATCGTGCCGACGGTGCAATGCCATACCGCGTGCTTCGCCATCGGGACGCCCTTCCACACCTGGCAGCTCGTCGCCCAGGGCAATCTGCCCGCCGCCCACAAGGGCATGGTGCTGGCGGCCAAGGCCATGGCGGCCACCGCGGCCGATTGCCTGCGCAACCCGGACCTCGTCGCCCGCGCCAAGGCGGAGCTGAAGGAACGCACCGGCGGCAGGGCTTACGTCTGTCCGATTCCGGAGGATGTGACGCCGGACGATCTGCGGGCCAAGGCGGCCTGAACGGCATCCGGCTTCAAATCTGCAAGCGCGCCGGCTGACCGCCGGAGCGCCCTTTGCATTTGGGCAAGATCCCCTTGGCATCTGTCGGGCTCGCGCTTGCCCAGGTGCGGTCCTATCTTGCCGGTTATCGAGCATTCTCCGCAAAAGTGGATCCGGTTTTGCGAGAGAGAATGCGGCAGGCCAAGACGGCTCGGAGCCTGATCCGACAGGATCGCATGGGGCTCGGGCCATGGAGAGCGCCATGAAGCTGACCGGAATTCACCATCTGACCGCCGTAACCGCAGACGCCCCCGGCAACCACGCCTTCTATACGGGGACCCTGGGCCTGCGGCTCGTGAAGAAGACCGTGAACCAGGACGACGTGAGCGCCTATCACCTGTTCTATGCGGACGGCCTCGCCTCGCCCGGAACGGACATCACGTTCTTCGACTGGCCCGTGGCGCGCGAGCGGCGCGGCACCCACAGCATTTCTCGGACGGGCTTGCGGGTGAACGGCGAACCGGCCCTGAAATGGTGGAGGGAGCGCTTCGACTCGCGGGGCATCCGGCACGAGAACATCGTCGAGCGGGACGGGCGGCTCACCCTCGATTTCGAGGATTTCGAAGGCCAGCGCCTGAGCCTCGTGGACGACGGCGGGCGGGGCGAGGCCCATCCCTGGGAGCGCAGCCCGGTTCCGGCCGAATACCAGATCCGCGGCCTCGGCCCGATCCGCATCAGCGTGCCGGGGCTTGAGCGCACCGCCCGCGTGCTCACGGAGGGCATGGATATGCGGGCGGAGCGGGAGTATCGCGTGGGCGATACGCCGGTGCATGTGTTCGCCATGGGCGAGGGCGGGCCGGCCGCGGAACTGCACGTGGCGGTGGAGCCCCATCTCTCCCCGGCCCATCCGGGCGCCGGCGGCGTGCATCACGTGGCCTTCCGCACCCCGAACGAGGCAACCTATCAGGAATGCTGGGAGCGCCTGCAGGCCCTGCGGGCTCCGTCCAGCGGCCCCGTGGACCGCTACTACTTCAAGAGCCTGTATTTCCGCGAGCCCAACGGCATCCTGTTCGAGATCGCCACGGACGGCCCGGGATTCGACGCCGACGAGCCCATGGAAAAGCTCGGCGAGCGCCTCGCCCTGCCGCCCTTCCTGGAGCCGCGCCGGGCCGAGATCGAGGCTGGTCTCAAACCTCTCTAAGGTCGGGATTTCGCGCCACCCTGGCCTCTGAACAGGGTGGCGCTCTCGGATATTCACAGAGCGGGTTATGGCTCTCGCGATCTCAGGTCGCCAGAGTTCTGTCTGCCGAAAGAAAGTAAGTCTTTCTCAAGCGTAATAATGTTGTTGTTCGATTTTAACTTCCCGCGTAAAATTATGTAAGAGTTTGCTCAATCATCTTGTGTTTTGTAGCTTCCATTACTTTTTACGTAGGGGATCCTCATGTCCGGCTCCAAGGTGAGAACGAGCTTGCTCGGTGCATGCGTTGCGCTCATGGCGATCGTGGGAGCGGCCTATGCCGCGACATTGGCGACGCCGTCTGAGAGGCCGATCCTGACGATCTCCGGCAAGATCGCCGTGACGAACAAGGAGGACACGGCTCAGTTCGACCGGGCGATGCTGGAATCCCTCGGACTCGTGACGGTTGAGACCACGACACCCTGGCATGAGGGCAAGGTG
>DASQTM010000194.1:0-3054 GCA_035641875.1 Microvirga sp.
TGCTTCACAATGAAGCGCTTGGTCGGCGTGGTCCTGCCGACGATGGCGAAGTCGAGACCCCATTTGCGGAAGATCGCCTCGGCCTCGGACACCGGAGCCTCGATGCTCTCCGGTGCGATCACCGGCCGCTGGGGGCTCTCCGCATAGGGGCGGTCGTAGAGCGGGGCCTCGTCGCCCAGCTCCTTGATAGGCAGATCCGCCTTCACCTCGCCCCTGTGCCTGATCACGAAGCGCAGCGTGTCGGTGGTCTTCCCGATGACGGCAAAGTCCAGGCCCCATTTGTGGAAGATGGCCTCGGCCTCCGTCTCCATGCCGGGCTTGAGCACCATGAGCATGCGCTCCTGGCTCTCGGACAGCATCATCTCGTAGGCCGTCATGCCCTCCTCGCGGCAGGGCACCTTGTCCAGGTCGAGCTCGACCCCGAGATTGCCCTTGGCGCCCATCTCCACGGCGGAGCTGGTGAGCCCGGCCGCGCCCATGTCCTGGATGGCGATGACGGCGCCCGACTTCATGAGTTCGAGGCAGGCCTCCAGCAGCAGCTTTTCGGCGAAGGGATCGCCCACCTGCACCGTGGGGCGCTTCTCCTCGGACGCATCGTCGAACTCGGCGGACGCCATGGTGGCGCCGTGGATGCCGTCGCGGCCGGTCTTGGACCCGAGATAGACGATGGGGTTCCCGACCCCCGTGGCCTTGGCGTAAAAGATCTCGTCCGTGCGGGCGAGCCCCACCGCCATGGCGTTGACCAGGATGTTGCCGTTGTAGCGCCGGTCGAAGCCCACGCTGCCGCCCACGGTGGGCACCCCGAAGGAATTGCCGTAGCCGCCGATGCCCGCCACCACGCCCGAGACCAGGTGCGGGGTCTTCGGGTGGCCCGGCTCGCCGAAGCGCAGGAAGTTCAGCGCCGCGATGGGCCGCGCCCCCATGGTGAACACGTCGCGCAGGATGCCGCCCACGCCGGTCGCTGCGCCCTGATAGGGCTCGATGAAGGAGGGGTGGTTGTGGCTCTCCATCTTGAAGATGCAGGCGAGCCCGTCGCCGATGTCGATCACGCCCGCATTCTCGCCGGGCCCCTGGATCACCCAGGGGGCTTTCGTCGGCAGGCCGCGCAGGTGGATGCGGGAGGATTTGTACGAGCAGTGCTCGTTCCACATGGCCGACACGATGCCGAGCTCGGTGATGGTGGGCTCGCGGCCGATCAGCGCCACGAAGCGCTCGTACTCGTCGGGTTTCAGCCCGTGCTCCTTGACCAGCTCCGGAGTGATGGCGGCGTCGTTGCGGATCATCGGGGTCTCTGTGCTTTGAAGGATCAGGCCGCTTGGGCGAAGGACGACACGAGGCTCTCGAACAGGCCGCGTCCGTCGGTTCCGCCCACCAGGTCCTCGATGAGGTTCTCCGGATGGGGCATCATGCCGAGCACGTTGAGCCTGCTTGAATAGATGCCCGCGATGGAGTTCATGGAGCCGTTGCGGTTGGCGTCCGCCGTGACGTGGCCGGCCGCGTCGCTGTAGCGGAAGGCCACGAGGCCCTCGCCTTCGAGGCGCCGCAGGGTCTCCTCGTCCGCCGTGTAGTTGCCCTCGCCATGGGCCTCGCACACGTCGATCGCCTGGCCCTTTGCGTAGGCCCGGGTGAAGGCGGTGTCGTTGCGCTCCACCTTGAGGAACTGCCGGTGGCAGATGAACTTGAGGTTGGCGTTGCGCATCAGGATGCCGGGCAAAAGCCCGGATTCGCACAGGATCTGGAAGCCGTTGCAGATGCCGAGCACGAGGCCGCCGCGCGCCGCATGGGCCCGCACCGCGTCCATCACGGCCGCACGGCCCGCGATCGCGCCGCAGCGCAGGTAATCGCCGTAGGAGAAGCCGCCCGGCAGGACCACCAGGTCCGTGCCCCCCGGCAGCTCATGCTCGGCGTGCCAGACCTTCTCCACCTGGGACCCGGCCAACCGGAGCGCCCGCACCACGTCGCCTTCGCGATTGGAGCCGGGGAAAACGATGACAGCGGATTTCATGCCATTCACCCTTGTGTCGACCACTCTTGTGTCGTCATGGCCGGGCCCGTCCCGGCCATCCACGCCTTGCGGCGCGTCAAAAAATGGAGGCCCGGATCAGGTCCGGGCCTGACGGTCAGGTCAGCTCGACGCGGTAGTTCTCGATGACCGTGTTCGCCAGCAGCTTCTCGCATGCCGCCTTCAGGGCCGCCTCGGCCTGGCCCTTGTCGGCCGTCTCCAGCTCGATGTCGAACACCTTGCCCTGGCGCACATTGGCGATGCCCTCGACCCCGAGGGACTTGAGCGCGCCTTCGATGGCCTTGCCTTGCGGGTCGAGAACGCCGTTCTTGAGGGTCACGGTGACGCGGGCTTTCATGGGGGCCTCGGGCTGTTTCAGGGCTGGCCAACGCCATAAAGCCATTGCGGCCGGGAGACAACGGCCTCAGGAGCCCAATTCACGGGCAGCAACCTGCCGGGCGGTCTCTTGAACAGCCTCTGCCGTCTCGCCGATCACTAGGACCACGTCCAGGCTCTCCCCCGAGCGCCGGCCCAGCGCCGCGCCATAGGCCGGGGGCTTTTTTCCGTCCGCAGAGGCGAGGCTGATGGCGAAGCCCGGATAGGGCGTGCCCCTCAGGGGCTCGACGGATACCTGCGTTCGCACCGGCTTGTCCCGTCCCGCGGGGGAGCGCAGCGCCCGGGCGAGGCGATCCGGATCGCGGAGAACCGCATCGGTGACCTGCGCGTCGCGGCCCTTGAGGCGCACCACGCTCACCGCCAGGCCGGGCCGGCATTCCGGCGGGGCGCAGAAGGCCAGGGCCTGGGGCTCGGCCCGGTCCTCGGCCAGCCATTTCCGCAAGGGAAGAGCCTCCCAGGGCGCGCCGGCGGGCACGCCCTCCACGGCGCGCGGAATGTAGCCGCAGGCGGCAAGCGACAGGGCGGCAGCGGCGATCAGGAACCGGAAGCACAGGCGAAGGGGCATCGCCTCCTTCTATGGGGCAAAAGGGCCAGAAGGTCGATGGGGTTGGCGGGCTTTCCCCCTCTCCCGGGTGGGAGAGGGTCGCTCGCGTGAG
>DASQTM010000195.1:0-7764 GCA_035641875.1 Microvirga sp.
GGAGCGCCCCGCCGAGCACCAACACGGCGCCCGGAACGGCCGCGCCGATCCAGCGCTCGCAGGTTCCCAACCAGGGTCCTGCCGTGAACCGTCCCGGCACGCCTGCCCCCAACGTGGCGCAGCCGGGCCGCTTCGGCTTCGGCACGGGCCTCATGGCCGGCCTCTTCGGCGCGGGCCTGCTCGGCATGCTGTTCGGCAGCGGCTTCTTCGGCGGCCTTGCCGGGTTCGCGTCGATCCTGGGGCTCCTGCTCCAGGTCGGTCTCGTGGTCCTGCTGGTCTCCTTCGCCATGCGGTGGTTCCGCAGACGTCAGGAGCCCGCCTATGCTCAAGGGCACCAGCGCTCCATGGGCGGCAGCGTGCCGCCCGCCGGAGGACGCCCGATGACCGGTGGTCTGGGCGGCGGTCTGGCAGGAGGCCTCGGAGGCGCTCTGGGCGGCGCTCTGGGCGGTGCCCTGGGCGGTCGCTCGCAGGCCGCACCGCGCCGTCCGGGCGTGCGTGACGAGATCGGCATCGGCGAACAGGACTTCGCGGCCTTCGACCGCTCCCTGGTCGAGGTGCAAGACGCCTATTCCCGCCAGGACGTGGCCAGGCTCTGGGAGCTGGCGACCCCTGAGATGGCCGGCTACATGCAGGAAGAGCTCAGCGACAACCTCGCCCGCGGGGTCGTGAACAAGGTGTCGAACGTGCGCCTGCTCCAGGGCGACCTGTCCGAGGCCTGGCGCGAGGGCAACGCCGACTATGCCACCGTGGCGATGCGCTATGCGCTCACCGACGTGATGCTCGACAAGACCACGAACCGCGTGGTGGAAGGCGATCCGTCGGCGACCCAGGAAGCCACCGAGATCTGGACCTTCCGCAGGGACCAGCAGGGCGGCTCCTGGAAGGTCTCGGCGATCCAGCAGGGCGCATAAGCTCTCTGACGATGACGACAAGCGGCGGCCGGTGAAAACTGGCCGCTTTTTTTGTTGCCCAGGGATGCGGCGGGAGGGGCCGGTTCCGCTGCCCCAGCGCGGCGGAACCCTCACCTCACAGGCCGGTTGACCCAATCACGACTTAACAAATGAGGGACAAGAACATGGCGAACCCAGGTCAGCCCACGAACGAGCCGCTTCCGGGCGGCAACATCCCCAGCGAGGTGCCGCCGGCTCCGGATCCCGACGAGATGCCGGACATCGGCCCCACGGGACCGCGCACGCCCTATCCCGTCAACGACCCCGGCATCATGGATCCGACGGGGCCGGGCTCCGAGCCCGATTACCTGCCGGGAAACCCCACCGATCCGGGCACGCGATTCTAGGAGGGCCTAGATCTCCAGAATGGCGTAGGGCTTTCCCGTCGGCTTCTCGATGTGCTGGGCCACGTTGTAGACCCGCTGGCCGCCGGGCGTGCGCCCCTCATAGCGGCCCCGGTGCGCGTGGCCGTGAACGATGGCGCTGACCTGGAACCGGTCGATGGTTTCCGCAAGGCGCGAGGAGCCGAGGAAGGGATAGATCTCCAGGGGCTCGCTCTCGATGGTGTCGGGAATCGGCGCGTAATGGAGGATGACCAGGGAGCGCTTGGCGCGCACCTGGCGCATGGCGTTCTCGAGGCGCAGGGTTTCGTTCATGGCCTCGCCGACGAACTGCTTGATGGCGGGCTCCCCGAACGAGCCGAGCATGCGCCGCCCGAAGCCGCCGGCGAAGCCCTTCACGCCGACGAAGCCGACGCCGTCGATCTCGACCGATTGCCCGTCGAGCACCTTCATGCCCGCATCGCGCAGGATGTGCGCGACCTCTTCGGCCGCGCCGCATTCATAGTCGTGGTTGCCGAGCACGCCGACGACAGGGATCGAGCAGGCCTTGAGGTCCTGCGCCAGAAGCTCCGCCTCCTTGGGCTTGCCGAGATCGGTCAGGTCGCCGGCCAGCACCAGCACCTCGGCCTCCCGGGAGATCTCCCCGAACAGGTCCCGGTACGACACCCCGTTGTCCTCGCGGACGTGAAGGTCGCCCATGGCGGCGACTCGCATGAGCGGCTGCGCCTCAGTCATTGCGCCATTCGCCTTCGCCGCCCACGTCGGCGAAGCCCCATTCCTTCACGTCGATGTCGTAATCGATCCGGGAGAACATGCGCCCGCGGCAGACCTTCATCTGCGGCGGCGGCAGGTCGAGCTGCTTGCTCAAGCGATCAAGGAGTTCGTCCATGACCCAGCGGGGCACGTTGTCCCGCTCGCTGGGATAGATCCAGCGGAAGTTGAGCAGGTGCATCAGCAGCACCTCCCAATGCACCTCCATGTAGGCGAGGAGCTGGTTCCAGTCGATGAGGTTGTGGGCCTTCAGGATGGTGTGGGCCACGTCGGCGCCGTCATAGCGGTGGCGCAGCTGGATGAAGCACTTGGACCAGACGAGCTCGGTGGGGCCGACGATGCGCACCGGCGAGCCGAAAACCTCGATCTGCCGGGCGTTCTCGAACCACAGGTCTCCGATCGGCATGGTGCCGTTCGAGGAGGCGAAGATCACGTCGAAGAAGTACTGGCCCTTGTAGACCTTGCCGAGCCAGCGGTCGTCCTCGATCTCGACGGAATAGCCGAGATTCTTGAAGTGGGAGAGGACCCGGGTGTAGTCGCCGGCCTTGCAGAAGATGTCGAGATCCTTGGTCGGACGGCTGATGCCCGTATAGGCCGAGACGGCATAGGTGCCGGCGAGCAGGAAGGGCAGGCCGAGCTGGTTCAGCTCCCGCAGGGCCTCGGCGTAGAAGGTCTCGGATTCCGGGTATTTGAGGGTCGGCTCCGCCTTGGCGTCGATAGTGGGAACGCCGGGATAAGCCTTCGATTTCACGTCTGGATTATGGGCTGCCATCGCACCTGTCCGAAGCGTGGCCAGCGACGACCCGCGTTCGACAACCGGAAGACGGAAATGAAGTTCCGTCAGGGGCACTGCTGCGGCTTCAAGAAAAGGTTGATGAGATCGCCAGGCTAATGGTCCCCGTGGGAGGTGCGCACGTCCCTGGGGCTGTTCAGGATTTCCAGCAGGCTGTTGGCGATGTGACGCGCCTCGTCGTCCTTGAGGCGCAGCATGAAGGGCGGCAGGACGCCGGCCTGGAGGGCGACCACGGCCATGCCATGCTCGTCCACCCCCACGTCGATGGTCTGGGACGTGACGTCCATCATCTCTTCCGTGACTTCCTCGCCCTCATCCACATTCTCGCCGATGGCCAGGAGGAGCTGGCCCAGGGCCTTGACCAGGGACCGGGCCGCGTGGGGATCCATCACCACCGCCGTCGATTGCTCGCCCTTCTGGAAAGCGAGCTGGATGTTGTCGCCTTCGAGCGTGACGGAAATACCTGCCATTGCTGTCCTCTTCTTTCCCGTCACATATGGGGTTTCGTGTGGCGAGGGAAAGGCAGGTCTTGCTACGACGAAAGGGCCGGTGGCCCAAGGGAAAGGCTTTTCCCCGAAGGCTCAAGCCCCGCTCTTGCGATGGCAACGGCGCCTCTGCCGGGAGGACGCCCCGAACCCCGGGGCGCCCTGCGCCGGACGTGCGGCTCACGCGCCCGACGTGCCGGAGGTCCGCCGGCGGGCGCCGCCCGTCCCCATGGGGGAGGTGCCGCCGGCCGGGGTCCCCGTGGAGCCGGCGCCGGCTGCGCCCGTTCCCGACAGCATGCTTCCGCCCATGCCCGCGTCGGCATATTGCTGGACCCGGAGGTTGTTCTGCACGTGGCCGACGCCGGACACCGATTCCGCCAGATCCTCCGCGTGGCGCTTCTCGAAGCGGCTGTTCACCGTGCCGTTGAGGGTGACCTCCCGGTTGGACACCGACACGTCGATCTCGGACGCGTCGATATGCGGGTCGTCGGTGAGGCGGTCGTTCACATCCTCTAGGATGCGCTCGTCTGAGCGCTGATAGCCCTTCGGGCCGCGCCCGCGGTGGTGCTCGGCCTGCCGCATGTCCCGGTCGCGGCGGCGATCGGCGTCGTCGTCGCCGAACCAGGACCGGACCTCGTCGCCGGCCCGCTCGAAGAAGCCGCGCTCCTCGCCGTCGTCGCGGGAGCCCCGGCCGAAGGCGCTCGATCCGAAGCGGTCCTGCTCGCGGCCGGAGGAGCGGGAATATCCCCGGTCCTGGCCGCGCTCGTCGCCGAAGACCGAGCGGTTGCGATCGTCGCGGTTGCGGTCATCGCCCACCACGTCGCGCCAGTCGAGGGCCGATCCGCCCGAGCCGTAGCCGGCGGAGTCGCCGAAATCGCGCTCGCGCCGCCTGTCGGAGCGCTCGTCCGAGCGGCTGTCCCGGCCCCGGTCGAAGCCCGACCTGTCGTTGCCGAAGCCGCGGCGGGCGATGTAGCCGTCATCCTCCCGCTCCCGGTCGCCCATTCCCCGGTCGCGATAGCGGTCCTGATCATAGCGGTTGCGGTCGTTGGCCATGAGAGCGCTCCTCATACTTTTCGTGGAAAGGGCCGCCCTGCCTGCGGCTCCCAAAGCCAACGAAAAGGTCGGGACGGGGGTTCCTGCCCGGTCCTGCGGGACCGCGCCGCAAGAGGATTTTACAGGCCGCGCTCGAACGGGAGGCGAGGCTCTGCATTGACGCCAGGGGTTGGTCCCAGAAATATCCCTGAAAGGTGATGTCTCATGACGGAAGCCATGTCCGGTTTGAGCGACGAGGCCCTGGCGGTCTTCGCCTTCGCCGCCTACCATCAACTGAGCAGCGGCCAGATGGTCCGCAGCATCGTCCAGCGGGACGGGGCGGGCCACAAGGCCAGCGACACCGCCGTGTCCGAACTCCAGGGCCGGGGGCTGATCGAGGCCGACGGGCAGGACATCACCTTCACGGCCCAGGGCGAGGAGGCCTTGCAGGCGATGATCGCGGCCCTTCGGGGACAGCGGGGGTAGCTATCCAGAGTAGCTATTTCGGACTCGGGCGAGTGCCTTGCATTTGCCGAATCCTTCGCCTAGTTATTTCGTCATCGACATTTGGCCGGACGACTGGGCTACTTCGCTTTGGCACTGCCGGGCGCACGTTCCTTCTCTCTACCAATATCGACTAACGGGTGTTTCGGCTTCGGCTTTCACCCACGTGCAAACGACAGTGAAAGGACTTCCCATGGAAACGGGAACCGTGAAGTGGTACAATGAAACCAAGGGATATGGTTTCATCCAGCCCGACAATGGCGGCAAGGACGTGTTCGTTCACGCCACGGCGCTCGAGCGGGCGGGCATGCGCGGCCTCCGGGAGGGTCAGAAGATCACCTACGAGCTTCAGACCGACCAGCGCACCGGCCGTACGTCTGCAGTGAACCTGCAGAACTCGTAAGGTTTTATGCCGGAGGGCGTGCCCCGCGCGTCCTCTTGCAAACAAGCCGTTCCGGTTCTGGAGCGGCTTTTTTGTTGTGGGAAAGGCTTTGCATGGCAAAGGAAGAACTGATCACCTTCGAGGGTCTCGTGACCGAGATCCTGCCCGATGCGCGCTACCGCGTGCAGCTCGACAACGGCCATGAGGTCATCGCCTACACGGCCGGCAAGATGAAGAAGAACCGCATCAAGACCCTGGCCGGCGACCGGGTCACCGTGGAGATGTCGCCCTACGACCTCGAGAAGGGCCGCCTCATCTTCCGTCACAAGGACTCGGGCGCATCGTCCGGCCCCCGCCCGCCGCAGCGCGGCAACCAGCAGTTCCGGCGGCGCTGAAAAGGCGGCCCGCGCCAAGCGCAAGCCGCCTTTGAATCCCGCCTTTCAGGTTGACTGCTCCCGCCCCTAGGCGACCGCGTGCATCACCGAGAGGGTGACCCGGTCGGGACCGATATCCTCGTCCATGTCGGTGAAGTGCATCAGCTCGGCGAGCCGGTTGCGGGCGCGATTGACCCGGCTCTTGATGGTGCCCACGGCGCAGCCGCAGATCTCGGCCGCCTGCTCGTAGGAAAAGCCTGAGGCTCCCACCAGAAGCAGCGCCTCGCGCTGGTCGTGGGGCAGGCGCGCCAGGGCCTTCTGCAAATCCTCGAAGTCGAGATGGGGCAGCTGGTCCGGCTGGACCGAGAGGGCCGCCGCGTATTTCCCGTCCGCGTCCTCCACCTCCCGGCGCCGCTTGCGGTACTCGGAGTGGAACAGGTTGCGCAGGATGGTGAAGAGCCAGGCCTGCATGTTGGTGCCGGGCTGGAAGCGCTCGATATTGGCGATGGCGCGCATGAGCGTTTCCTGCACCAGGTCGTCGGCGCGGTCCACGTTGTTGGTGAGCGAGATGGCGAAGGCGCGCAGGTTCGGCGTGGCCTTGAGCATGGAATCGCGAAGATCGGCGTCAATACTCATGACTGCTGCTTCTCCGGCCTCGTGTCGTCCAGGCGGTTGATGATCTCGATGAACCGCTCCGGAACCGGCTGCTCGCCCAGCGCCAGGGACTCGTAGAACTGGCGCAGGCGCTGGCCGATCTGGGCCTGGACCGAGCGGCTGAGCGCCGGAGACGAGGATTTTCTGAGGCCTGGAACAGGCTCTGGATCATATTTGGGCATAGGTCTCGGATTCTTGGTTGTCATTGGGTGGTCCAGGTCCATGGCAAGCGGCGACCTCCCTTAAGGGGTCGCACTGGAGGCGGCACCCGATCGCCGTGGAGGTAACGTCAAGCCGTTCCGATCGTTCCGCTTCCCCAAGGGGAACCTGTGGACCGAATCCGCCACCGGAGCGGGAACTTAATCCTTACGGCCAAGTTTCCCGCAGGAGGGCCTTTTCGCCCGAAAGCCGCCGCGCCCGGCGGCCGGGCGATGACTCCCGTTCAGGCTCGATCAAGGAGCGTTCCCATGCCCATCGGCACCATCATCCTCATCATCGTCATCCTGCTCCTCATCGGCGCCGTTCCGGCCTGGCCGCACAGCCGGGGCTGGGGCTACGGCCCGAGCGGCCTGCTGGGCGTGGTTCTGCTCATCCTTCTCATCCTGCTGCTCATGGGCCGGCTCTGACCGGCGAGCGCTTCCCGCGCGGCGGGAGCGTCCCGTACGACGGGTGCGCCGACACACATCCGGCGGGCGGGCTTGGCCTTAGGGTTCAGTCTGCTGCTGCCCTTCGGGGCCCGCCGGAGGCGAACGAGGCCAGTCTCCCTCCAGGGCCCGGACAGGGCAGGGCCTCTTTTCCGGTCCCCGCCCGGACGGGAAAGACCCCGTCATCCGCTGAGGTTTCAGCGGATGACGGGTGCTTTTTTTTGGTCCGGAGCCCGCACCCTCCCGCTCTCCCGCCCCTCTGCGCGATCCCCGGCGTCTACCGGGCCAGGAAGCCCATCCGCGAAGCCTGCACGGCGGATGCCGAGGCCGCGTCGGTGGATGGAAACGGCGTCGCCCGCTCGCCGGGGACGCTGCCCCTGGCGATCGGCGCGCCGGGCTCAAGCCTATCCTGGACACGCGCCGCCGCCCGCAAGCCGCAGGCCACGCTCCGGAAATTGGTCTCGAACATGCGCCGCATGTTCCTGGTGGACACGTCCATCACGCGCCCGAAGATCGACACGCCCGCAGGGTTGACCAGGCGTCGAACCGGCCGAACCGCTGCGCCGCCGCCTGCGCCAGGCGCTCCCTGCCGTCTTCGTCGCCCACATTGGTGGGCGCCGCATAGGCCTCGCCGCCCCCGCGCCTGATCTAATCCTCGAGCGCTTGGAGCGCCTCCACGTTGCGCGCCGCCAGCACCACCCGGGCGCCCGCCCGCGCGGTCATTCGGGCTGACGACAGTCCGATTCTCACTGCTCGCTCCGGTGATGACGATCACTTGCTCAGCCAAGGGCTTTAAAGACACCATGCTGCGCTCCTGTGTTGGGGTGAGCGCTA
>DASQTM010000196.1:0-3270 GCA_035641875.1 Microvirga sp.
TCGAGGACATCGAGGCGGAATTCGCCCGCCTGCTCGGACGTCCCCTCGATCCCGGCAAGAAGGGCTGAGGCGCTCTCTCCCATCCGGAGGGATCTGCAAAACAAAAAAGGCTCCGCAAGCGGAGCCTTTTTTAGTTGAGTGCGGGAGCGTCTTCAGTCGTCCCTGTAGACCCGCTCGTTGCGCTCGTGACGCTCCTGCGCCTCGAGCGAGAGGGTGGCGATGGGACGGGCCTCCAGGCGCTTGAGGGAGATCGGGTCCCCGGTTTCCTCGCAATAGCCGTAGCTTCCGTCGTCGATCCGGGAGAGGGCGGCGTCGATCTTGGCGATCAGCTTGCGCTGGCGGTCGCGGGCGCGAAGCTCGATGGCCCGGTCGGTTTCCGAAGAGGCACGGTCCGCCAGATCGGGATGATTCTCGTTTTCGCTCTGGAGGTTCGCCAGAGTTTCCTGAGCTTCCCTAAGAATATCGCTCTTCCACCGGATGAGCTTGCGCCTGAAATACTCCCTCTGCCGTTCATTCATGAAGGGCTCGTCTTCTGTCGGTCGGTAACCCTCATCGATTACGATGTCTGTCATGTTGGGCCGCTGTTCCCCTATGAACTGTGGCCGCCCCTATATAGGCAAGCGGGCCTTACGACAACGCCAATCAACGTCACCGATTTGTCTAAGAGGCGGGATCGCGCCCGCTGAAGCCTGACGGGCGGGGAAAAGGCGGGTCAGAACGATTTGCCGCACCTCGACGGTCAGGGGAAGCGCCGAAGGGCCTCGGCGACATCGGCTTCGATCATTCTGGCCAGGGGCTGCCGGTAGTGGAGCGGATCGAAGAAGAGTTCCGGCCTCCGGGTCTCCGGCCGCTCGGTCTGCCAGTCGACCACCGCCGTCCTGGCGTGGGCCGCGCGCGCGGCGTTCGCAACCGCCGCCTTGCAGGCGCCGAGGAGAAAGCCCCGCTCCGTTCCGCTCGGCGGCAGGGAATTGGCGTGGGCCGGGGGGCTGACGAGGATCAGAGCCGTTTCAGGAGGCAGCGATGCCGCGATGGCGCCTAACCTCTCGGCCGCGGGGAAGACCCGCTCCCCCTCCTTGGGATCGCGATCGAAGCGCTGGGCATTGGCATAGGGCTTCTGCTGGAGCCTCTGGCGGGCGGCGGGGTTCGTCATCGTCCCCAGGGCGATGTATTCAGGCTCGTAATCCCAGTAGCCGTCGGGACGGGCCCGCTCGGCTTCCTTGCCGAAAAGATAGGCGAAGC
The DNA here is from genome assembly GCA_035641875.1 of Microvirga sp. GTDB lineage: Bacteria > Pseudomonadota > Alphaproteobacteria > Rhizobiales > Beijerinckiaceae > Microvirga. The sequence goes on from DASQTM010000196.1 coordinate 1,240, forward strand.
GCCGCGGCACCTCCTCCAGAACATCGTATCGCAGCAGCCCCTTGGTGTATTCCAGGGAGCTGCCGCTATAAAGCCAGAAGGGGAAGGGCTTGTCGTTCGGCAAAGCCGGATCGGACGTGCACCACAGGTCGTCGACGCTGACGACGATGGCCTTGGGCGGCTCCTTGCGATGCCGCAGGAACCACTCGATCAGGGTGAGATGCTCCTTCGGCCCCGACCCCGGAACCGACAGCTGGACGAAGTCGAGGCCGGTCGTCTTCTTCAGCTGTGCGGGAGAGATGATCTGGATGCGGGAATTTCCCACGATCATGGCGTTGAAGGCGGGGTCGCGTCCGCGGCTGGGATTGGCCGTCCGCGGCCCCTGGGGCCGCACCCCCGGCTTGGCGAAAAGCTCGGAGCGGCCGGTATCGTAGGGATCGACCGCATAGGCGAGCGCAATCAGGCCGGCCAGGACGGCGGCGGCGGCGACCAAGAGCGTGGCCGTGAAACGCCGCCAGGGCTTGGCTTCGGGATTGAGGTCAGAACTGGAAATAGATGAATTCATAATTGGCATCATCGCCGATCTTGAACAACACGACCACGAACAGGATGGCAAAAGCCACCGCGATCCAGCGGCGCGGCGGGATCCTGTGAACGGCCGTCCAGGCCGTCGGCCCGATCATGGATACCGCGGCGGCAATCGCGATCGCACGCCATTTCAGGGAAAAGCCGTCCGCTCCGAACCCGAACAGGGCCGCATACAGGCGGCCCGCCGTCTCGAGATTGTCGGCCCGGAACATCACCATGGTCAGGGCAAAGAAGCTGAAGGTGAGAAACCAGCCCAGGACGACCGGCATGGGAAGCTTGGCCCTGCGCCAGAGCAGCCCAAGGCTCAGGCCGAGCCCATGGGCCGTGCCCCACAGGATGAAGCTCCAACCCGATCCGTGCCAGAGGCCGCCCAGGGCCATGGTCGTGGTGAGGGCGGCAAGCTGGAGGGTCAGGCCCCTGCGGTTGCCGCCAAGGGCGATGTAGAGATAGTCGCGCAGGAAGCGCGAGAGGGTCATGTGCCAGCGCCGCCAGAAGTCCTGCAGGGAGGTGGCGCGGAACGGCACGTCGAAGTTCTGCGGCAGCACGATGCCGAAGAGGAGCGCCAAACCCAGCGCCATGTCCGTATAGCCTGAGAAATCGAAATAGATCTGGAAGGTGAACCCGAGAGTGGCCTGAAGAGCCTCTCCCGCATCGACGGCTTTGCCGGCTGCGGCCGAGGCAAAAATCGGGTTGACGTAGCCGGCGAGTTCATCGCCCAGGAAGACCTTCTTGGCCAGCCCGGCGATCAGCAGCATCAGGCCGCGCGCGAGGCGCTCCTGCGCGTCCGGACGCTGGTATGGCCGCTCCTCCAGCTGGTGCATGATCTCGCTCCAGCGCACGAGCGGACCGGCGAGAACCTGCGGGAAGAAGGCGATGTAGAGCCCATAGCGGACCAGATCGTAAGGGGGCGCTTTGCCCGCCTTGAGGTCGGTCAGGTACATGATGTGGTGGAAGGTGAAGAACGAGACGCCGAGCGGCAGGGCCATGTCGTGATGGGAGATCCTCAGGCCCGGGACGAGGGCTGCGATGTCGGCAAAGAAGTTGAAGTACTTGAAGACCGCCAGAACCACGAGGTTCGCCGCGATGGCGAGCGGGATCAGGATATCCCGGCCCGAGCGGATGAAGGCCTGCGCCACGAGCCAGTTCACCGCCACCGACCCGACCAGAAGCGGGGCGAAGCGCCAGTCCCACCAGCCGTAGAAGAACAGCGACAGGCCGAGGAGCGCGGATAGGCGCCATTCGGGCTTGAAGCGCTCCACGAGCCCGTGCAGCAGCAGCGCGACCGGCAGGAAGGCGAAGAGGAAGATGAACGAATTGAAAAGCATCGCTGCGGGAGGACCACCGGGCGGCGCGCCATACTCCCTTCCGCGCCTGAAGGCGCGCCCTTGTGAGGGAATGCGCGTCCTGCGTCAATGGAGAGGCGGAGACCCCCTCACGTCGCTGCGGCCTCGGCGCGGCTTATCA
>DASQTM010000197.1:0-3324 GCA_035641875.1 Microvirga sp.
GTAATAGGGCTGGAGAGCAAAGCCTTGAGCCTTAACCTCTTCTCCGAACCGCTTCATCATCTCGGCCCGGATGTCCTGCTCCGAGAAGACCGCCGAGAAGCGCAAATTCGTAGGCGCCTGCGCGGCGGCCGGCCCGCCCACGCCCCACGCCAGAAGGGCTGCGCCCGCAGCCATCATAAAGCGACGATTGATCCCAGGTGCCATGTGTTCCTCTCCTTGATGTTGCCGCGCATGAAGCTGCGTCTTAGCCGGCACTATCTTCTCCGATGTTCGCTAAATCAATAGCTATTTTCCAGATCATCTGATATTTTTCAATAAAGCTGATATTCTCGGTTGCCCATGAACGGGTTGGCTCGAAAGGACTCATGGTGCTTGTGGACGGGATAGGGGTGGCCGGATGAGCATCGAACTGGTGGCGACCTCCATTGCGGATCGTGCCTATGACCGGATCCGGGCAGACATCGTCTTCGGCCGCCTCAACCCTGGGGCGCGGCTTCGGCTCGACCGGTTGGCGAGCGAATACGGGGCCAGCGTCAGCACCCTGCGGGAGATCCTGAGCCGGCTCTCGTCGGAAGGTCTGGTCATCGCCGAAGGACAGCGCGGCTTTCGGGTCGCCCCGGTGTCGCCTGCCGGCTTCGAGGATGTGGCGGCGATGCGGCTGCTCCTGGAAACCTACGCGTTGCCCTTGTCCTTCGCAGCCGGGGATCTGGAGTGGGAGAGCCGCGTGGTGGCGGCCCATCACAAACTGGCTTTCATGGAGCGGCGGATGATGGCCGGCGACCAGGAGGGGACGGAGCTCTGGAAGCGCTATGACCGCGAGTTCCACCAATCCCTGATCGAGGCCTGCGGATCGCAGACCCTGCTCGACCTCTATGGCGGCGTCTTCGACCAGTATCTCCGCTATCAGATGGTGGCGGTCGTGTTCCGGGGCGAAATCGCCGCCGAGGAGCACAGGATGCTGCTGGATTGCGCCCTGACGCGCAATGTGGACAAGGCCTGCGGGGTGCTCACCCGGCATGTCAACGGATGCGTGACCTACACGCTCCAGAGTGGCGCCCTGAAATGACCGACGCGTACGCCATCCCGCAGCCCTCCACGGTCGGAGAAAGCGCCTATCAGAGGATCCGGTCGGACATCGTGTTCGGCCGCCTCCGGCCAGGAAAGAGGCTGAAGCTCGATCGGCTGAAGGCCGATTATGGCGCCAGCGTCAGCACGCTCCGGGAGATCCTGAACCGCCTTCACTCGGAGCGGCTTGTGGTCGCCGAGGGGCAGAAAGGGTTTGAGGTCGCCCCCGTGTCCATTGCCAACCTGAGGGAGATTGCAGCGCTTCGGCAACTGCTTGAATGCCGCGCGCTGGAGCAGTCTTTCCGGGCGGGCGACATGGAATGGGAGGGGCGGGTCGTCGCCGCGCACCACCGGCTGGCCCGGATGGAGGAACGGATGGCCCAGGGTGACAGGAACCATACGCAGGAGTGGAAACGCTACGATTGGCAATTTCATCAGGCGCTCATTTCCGCCTGCGGATCGAAGATGCTGATCGACAACCATGCGGCGGTTTTCGACAAGTACCTGCGCTACCAGATGATCGCCTCGAGCTATCGCGGCGAGATCGCGGCTCATGAGCATGCCCTTCTGGTGGAATGCGCCTTGCAGAGGAACGCGGCGCAGGCCTGCGAGGTGCTGACGCGCCACGTCGCCGGCGGGGTCGAGCATGCGCTCGCCACCGGAACCATCAGCTAAACGAGAAGGAGCGGGCCGGACCGGCAACGCGCTCCCAAACCCCCGAGAGGAATTGGATCGACGAGCATGCGCACCGCCATCGCCACCGTTTGCCTGAGCGGCACCCTCACCGAAAAGATCGAGGCCATTGCGGCCGCCCAGTTCAAGGGAGTGGAGATCTTCGAGAACGATCTTCTGTCGTTCAACGGCACGCCCGCTGAGGCGCGGCGCATGATCGAAGGCCTCGGGCTCGAGACGATCACCTTCCAGCCGTTCCGCGATTTCGAGGGCATGCCCGAGCCGCAACGATCGAAGGTGTTCGCCCGGGCCGAGCGCAAGTTCGACGTGATGGAGGAACTCGGCTGCGACCTCCTGATGGTGTGCAGCAACGTCTCCCCGGATTCCCTCGGCGGGATCGAGCGGGCGGCGGCCGATTTCCATGAGCTCGGCGAGCGCGCCGCAAAGCGCGGCATGCGTGTGGCCTTCGAGGCTCTCTCCTGGGGGCGGCACATCCACGATTACCGCGACTCCTGGGAAGTCGTGCGGCGGGCGAACCATCCGGCCGTTGGGCTGGTGCTCGACTCCTTTCATGTGCTGGCGCGCGGAACGGATCTGTCGGCGATCCGCTCCATCCCGCCTGACCGGATCTTTCTCGTGCAGATGGCGGACGCGCCGAGGCTCGACATGGATTATCTCTCCTGGAGCCGGCACTACCGCTGCTTCCCCGGCCAGGGCGACCTGCCGGTCGACAGCTTCATGCTCGCGCTTCATGCGACCGGTTTCGACGGGCTTCTGTCCCTGGAAATCTTCAACGACCGCTTTCGGGCAGGCTCGGCCCGCAGCGTCGCCATCGACGGGCAAAGGTCCCTGATCGTCATGCTCGACGAACTCCGGCGGCGGACGGGGGCGACGCTTCCCGATCTCCCGGTTCTTCCATCCAAAGCCGTTTGCTCCGGCGTCGAATTCGTCGAGTTCGCCGTGGATGAGCACAGTGCCGCCGGGTTTGAGAAGACCCTGGTCGGGCTCGGATTCAAAAAGGCCGGCATTCACCGTTCCAAGGCCGTGGCCCGCTGGCGGCAGGGCGACATCAACATCGTCGTGAACGCCGACAAGGAGGGCTTCGCCCATTCCTTCAACCTCACGCACGGCACGTCCGTCTGCGCCCTGGCTCTGCGCGTCGCTGACGCGCCTGAGACCGTGGACCGGGCCATGACGCTTCTCGACCAGCCGTTTCAGCAGCCGGTTGGGCCCGGCGAGATGAACATCCCGGCAGTCCGCGGCCTCGGCGGAAGCCTGCTCTACTTCGTGGACAACAAGACCGGGCTCGACCGGCTCTGGGACGTGGATTTCGCGCCCCTGGAGGCCGATGACTTCACCGGCGCCGGGTTGACGACGGTCGATCACGTCTCCCAGTCGATGCATTACGAGGAGATGCTGACCTGGCTCCTGTTCTACACATCCCTTCTCGATGCGCGGAAGACGCCGGTTCAGACCGTGATCGATCCGGGCGGCGTGGTGCAGAGCCAGGCCATCGAGACTGGCGACGGCTCGCTGCGGCTGATCCTCAATGCCTCCCAGAGCCAGCGCACCTTGGCATCTCGATTC
>DASQTM010000198.1:0-5183 GCA_035641875.1 Microvirga sp.
GAAAGCCAAACGGACATGATTGTCGACCGCATTCCCCAGGCGGCGCTCCACCGAGAGCGGAATCAGCGGCGTCATGCGCTCGGCCATGATGGGGAACAGAAAGAAAACCGACACAAAGATCGAAGCCACGGCGGCTGCGGACCAGAACAGGATCCGCCCTGTCCGCTCCGTATCCCTGACGGCGAGATGATGGCACTGGGCCAGAACGGCGGCCTGGTCGCCGGGATCGGCGATGTCGAGCCTTGCAAGCTCCGGTCCGCCGTCCAAGGTCAAACGCAGAATGCCCTCGGGAGCATCCTTGCGCCTGACCACGTCGGTGGGCCAAGAGGCGATCCGTTCGCCGTCATGGATGTCGAGACTGGAGGCAGTGACCTGAAGGGAGACGGTTCTGCGCCGTGCGCTCTCTCCGTCGTAAAACACCGCATCCGTCATAGGGACTCCTTGGAAAACCCTGCGACTTCTTTACATCGCAGGGTCCTCTCTCGTCTTTGATGATGTCGCATCCCGCGTTGATGCGGGATGCTAGATGCCGACGTTGAAATCGAGCGCGTCGGCCAGGCCTTCGCCCAGGGAGCCGGAGGCCTGCCCCGCCGCCACGACCTGGTCGACGACCTGCAGATTCGCGATCGTTACGGAACTCACCGCGAGAACCCAAAGGCCTCGGCCAAAGAAGTAGCGCTGGAGGACGCCCATGCCGAGCAGCAGCAGGAGGTAGACGAGAGCGCCGCCCATAAAGAAGCTGACGGTGGCCGGGGTCAATCCTTGGAAGTTCTGGGCGTCCAGGTTCTGGAGCGCTCCCTGAAATGCAGCGGCGAAGATGCCGACCAGGATGGCGACGATCACCGCGAAGGCGGTCATGAAGCCGATGGACGAGAAGAGCCATTTGAAGAACAGACCGTAAAGGGACCCGATCCCGAGACTGCTCGACACGACCACGTCGCCGAAGCGGATGCCCTCGATCTGCCAGCGGGTGAAGATCGCCATGGCAGGCGGACCAAGAGCGGCAATGGCCACGAAGACGCCAAGGGTCAACAACCCTGCCACCATCTCCGCACCATCAGAATTTCTGGAGCTTCCGGCGAGCGCGAGGGCAATGCTCCCCGCAATGATGGCCCATCCTAGGAGCCACACCCACCAGCCGCGCTTGAAAAGCGTCCACCCGGTGCCGGCGAAGTCGCCCTGCACGCTGCCGAAATAGGTATGGCGCATCCGGTAGCGCTCCAGGGAGGCCATGGCCCAGGGCAGCGCAAGGCCCAGGGTCAGCAGGGTCGCGAGGTCCCATAGGATTGCGCGGAAAGCGTAGGCCCAGCCCGCGCCCTTCATCCAGAATCGGATGCCGCGAAAGGCCGTGCGGCTGGCCCGGTACTTGCGGGCGCGATACACGCCGAAATGGGTGAGCAGGTACATGATGACCAGGAGCGGCAAGCTCGCGAGAGCTGCCGCCTCCTCCAGCAGGATGCCGAGAATGAAGTACCCGAGGTAGAGCGGAGTCAGCACCGCAAGGGCGATAAGGAAGCCGATCAGCAATTCCTTGCCGGTGCCGGTATACTCGAAGGTCTCGCCCGCCACCTGCGTGTTGGCCCAGAGATGCCGCCGGAGCTTGGTGATCAGCCAGAACCGATAGAAGCCGAAGGTGGGAATCATGAAGAGGCTGCCCTTGACGAGCAGGCCGAAGAACTCACCTCCGCGTCCGGAAAACGACATGGGTGTGCTTTGCGGCATGGGCGGAGAAGCAGGGTCGATGGCAGCGGTCATATCCGAACCTTCTGGAGCAATACGGTCATAGCGACAGCACGGAATGAATTTTATAACATTTTCAGACATCGCTGTCAGGCTTTTCCAGGTCCTATCGAACGATCAGCAGGGATGACGCAAAGGATCGTTCTGATATAAACGAATCCTTTCCTCAGGAGCCGACCCTTGACTGTCCCCTCCCCCGCCACGGACGAAACGGTCGATCCGCTTCGGGTCTGGTTTCGCTTCATCCGCCTGCATCGACGCGCGGTCAATACGATCGCGATCGAACTGAAGGAGCTCGGGCTCTCCATTCCGCAATTCGATCTGCTCTCCACTCTCACCGAACGGGAAGGATTGAGCCAGCAGGAACTGGCGGAGCGGCTTTACGTGACCAAGGGCAACGTCTCGGGCCTTCTCGACCGGATGGTGGAGGCAGGGCTCGTGGAGCGCCGGCCCATCCCGGGCGACCGGCGCTCGAACGCCCTCTACCTGACGGACAAGGGGCGGGACTTGGCGGAGCGCGGGATCGCCGCGCAGCGCGCCTACGTGACGCGAACGCTCGGCTCGCTCCCTCTTCGGGATTTGGCGGACCTGGAGCGCATTGTTCTGGCGTGGCGGGAGAAGGCGCGGGCGGAGGAGGACGCGACCCTCGCCAAAGCGCAGGCTTGAAGCCCATGTTCGATTCGGTCGCATTCGCGGGCGGCGGCAATCGCTGCTATTGGCAGGGCGGCTTCTGGGAGGCGGCGTCGCCGCTTCTCGGCCTCAGGCCCCACACGGTCGTCGGCGTGAGCGCGGGTGCGTGGTCGGCCTGCTACAGCCTTCTCGGGCTCGGGCGCCGGGTCAACGAGATGGTGGCGGAGGGCTGCAGCCTGGGGCGGCGCAATTTCGAATGGCGGGCCTGGCGCCGGGAAGGCTCCCCATGGCCTGTCGCCGGCATGTATCGCAGCCTGATCGAGACGATCGTCGACGAGAAGGCCTTCGAGCGCCTGAAGGGGGGCCGGAGATCCTGATCGGGCTCGCGCGCAAGCCGCGCCGCCTTCCCCTCTCCGTGGCGGTCCCCCTCGGCATCGCCACTTATCAGGTGGAGAAGGCGTGGCGCTCGCCCGTGCACCCGCGGGGTGGGCGGGCCATCGGTTTCCGTCCGGAATTCCTGCGGGTTCGGGATCTCGCCTCCCCGGCGGACTTGTCGGCGGCCCTGATGGCGAGCGCCAGCGTGCCGCCCTTCATGCCGATCGGAGGCATCGGCGGCATGGCGGCCCTCGATGGGGGACTGGTGGACAACGTGCCCATCGAGCCGCTCCAGGCGACGGAGGAGCGCGGGGGCAGGACCCTGGTGATCCTCTCGCGCCGCTATCGCGCCTTCCCGGATGTGAAAGGCCGCACCTATGTGCAGCCCTCGGAGCCGGTGCCCATCGGGCAGTTCGACATCACCAATCCGGCAGGCATCCGCAGGGCCTATGAGCTTGGACTGAGGGATGGCGAGGCCTTTGCGCGAGGTGCGGGACATCACGTCGCATGAGAATGCGCGCCTGTAAGAGGCCTTTCGATCCTTGGGACTGCCTGCTTCATCCGAAGATCATGCGGCCCCGTTAATCGCCGATTAAGCCGGCCTCGTTCATCTGCAGCCATGCCGGCAGATGGTCCCTGGTCAGCCGCGAAGCGGTCACGGCCGGATCATAGGAGCAGGTCCGATCCTGCATCATTTCAGTGAGGAAACATGACTCAGCAAGCTTCAAACCGCGACGTTCGAGGAAACGGCCAAGCCGCCAAGCCAGGCTTCAAACCTGTCGCCCTTCCGGCCGTTGCAGCCGCCGTGCGGGCTGCGAAGCTGCAGCCCAGCCGCCCGAAGAACAGCCAGCCTCCGGCGATCCTGCGCAAGGAGGCCGTGCTCGGCTGAGCGCCCGTTCAGGCGCCCTCCTTTACCGCACGACGACCTTCGCGTTCACGTCGACGCGGTTGTAGAGATCGATCACGTCGATATTGCGCATCCGGATGCAGCCGGACGAGACGGCCAGGCCGATCTTTTCAGGCTCGTTGGTGCCGTGGATGCGATAGAGCGTGTCCCGGTTGCCTTCGAAGAGATACAGCGCCCGCGCCCCCAGGGGGTTCATGGGGCCGCCCTTCGTGTAGCTCACATGCGGCCAGCGGGCCTTCATCTCGGCGGGCGGATTCCAGTCCGGCCATTCCGCCTTGCGGGCAATGCGGGACGTCCCCGTCCACCCATAGGCCTCGTCCCCCACGGTGACGCCGTAGCGGATGACCTTCCTGTCAGGCAGCACGTAATAGAGGAAGCGCTCCTTGGTATCGACCACCACCGTGCCGGGCGCCTCGCCCGTCGGATCGTCCATGAGGTAGCGCCCGTAGCGCATGTCCTCCTGCGCCTTGGGAACCTGCGCCATCCATTCGGCGTCGCGGGCAGAAACCTGCGGATCCGGAACGCCCTTGAAGGAGCATCCGGCCAAAGCGGTCAGGGCGACGATGAGAAGGGGCAGGCGGGAAGTGCGCATCGGAGGTGGTTCTGCTTCGCCGCCAAAGGGACGGCCTGGGACAAAAGGGTTAATCGGGGCCGCCCTTCCCTAAGGAAAGGAGCGAATCACCGATACAATGGCATGGCTTGGACAGGAATGGTGTTGCATCGCAACAACATGGACAGGCGCTCAACTCGCTGCGACAGTGGTTTTCCCCGGATCGAAAAATTTTCATGTCGACACTCTACATCAGCCACCCGGCCGCCCTCGACCACCAGACCCCCCTCGGCCACCCGGAAAGACCTGATCGCATCCGCGCCATCGAGCGCGCCCTGGAGAAGGAGCGCTTCGTGGCGCTCCTGCGCGAGCAGGCGCCCATGGCGGAGATGGAGAGCCTGATCCTGGCCCACCCCGAAGAGTACGTGGTGAGGCTCCGGGACATCTGCCCGCGTGAAGGCCTCGTCCGGATCGACGAGGACACGATCATGTCGCCGGGAAGCTACGAGGCCGCCTCCAGGGGAGCGGGCGGAGCCGTCCGAGCCGTCGACGAGGTCATGTCCGGCCGCGCGCCCAACGCCTTCGTGGCCATGCGCCCGCCGGGGCACCATGCCGAGCGCAGCCGGGCCATGGGCTTCTGCTTCTTCAACAACGCGGCGATCGCGGCGCGCCATGCCCAGCGGCGATACGGCGCCGAGCGGGTCGCCATCTTCGACTGGGACGTCCATCACGGCAACGGCACCCAGGACATCTTCTGGAGCGACGCCAGCGTGCTCTATTGCTCGACCCACGAGGCGCCGCTTTACCCGGGCACCGGAGCCCTGTCCGAGACCGGAGAATACGGCACCATCGTCAATGCGCCCTTGAGCGCCGGCGACGGCAGCGAGGCCTTCCGCGAGGCGGTAGACAGCGTGGTCCTTCCGCGCATGGAGGCGTTCGCCCCCGATCTGATCCTGATCTCGGCAGGCTTCGACGCCCATT
>DASQTM010000199.1:0-2221 GCA_035641875.1 Microvirga sp.
AATCTGCGACATTGCCCTTTGCGCCTCGTTCCGTTGCTTCGTAAGCCGGTTCTTCGACGCCATGGGAGCAGGCCCTGAGGCGGCCTTCATCGATGAGGATCCGGAATATCGAGCGGCGCTGACCGTGGGCAGGGCCTATTAAGGCAGCCCATTTTAGGCTGAGGCGGCGGAGACTCGATCTTCGCTTCCCTAACGGGAGCTTAGGCGATCCCCTATTCGTGCGAGGGGCAAACTCGGCGTCCGGATGTGCTTGCGACCGCCTGTCCATCGACAGGCGGTCGCGACGCTGGAAACCCTCCGTAGCCGGGGCTGCCACCTCGGGTTTCGGCCCCAGTTAACGGAGCAGAGCGTAGGAAGCGGCGCTCAGTTCAAGTGCGGAGGCGCCGAAGCCGAGGCCGAAGCCGGCCTGACCGGAGTGCCCGATGGGCTCGATCAGGATACGATTGCCCCGGTCGTTGTAGACGTATTGGGAGCCCGGCCCAACGAGCAGGGTCGCCTCAGCCGACGAACCACCATAGAGGCCGTTCAGCATGTGGGCGCGGCTGCGACCGCCAGGGGTGAGGATGCGCCAGGAGATCATCTGACCGCTCGTCAGACCGACATCGAAGCCGACGCGAGACAGACGTCCCGCATAAACCTGAGAGAAGCGGCCGTAGTTGGACACATAGGTGCAGGTCGCAGCCCGCGTCGAGCCGACGATGAACCCGAAGCTCGGGTCGGTGACGCAGGTCAAGGTGCCTGCCTGACGCAGCGGCGCAGGCTTGTTCAGCGGGCGAGCTTCCGCTCCGGAAGCAGCCAGGGTAGCAAGGCCGAGAATGACAAAGAGGGTCGAGCGCATGGGAGATCTCCTGTATTTGAACCGTTGTTCCATCATAATCGTCGGCAGCTTTGCGCTGCCGGTCGTTCCATTGGGAAGCGATGGGACATTGATGAACGAGTTCTGTTGCGCTGCGATGTCGGCAAATCTCCTGGTTTATTTCATTGATGTCTCGGCTCGGCCGTAACCTTAAGAAAACCGGGTGGCTCTAGGCGCCCCTTGCTGAGACAGCCGCTCTTCGCGGGAATGGCGGAGATTCGGCCTTCAATCCGTCGGCGGGACCTTAATCTGCATCCCGATACTTGAACGGGGTGGCCGCTGACAACTCGCCGACAGCCTCGGATACGTAGAGGCGCTCCTGCTCCAGATAGGAGCGTACCGCTCTCAGCAGGGATGGGTCCGCGATGTCATGAGCTGAGGAGGTGATGACGGGCCTGTAGCCCCGCGCCAGCTTATGCTCCCCTTGCGCCCCGGCTTCGACCCTATCGAGCCCGTGGGCGATGGCGAAGGCGATGGCCTGGTAGTAGCAGACCTCGAAATGCAGGAATGGATGATCCTCGATGCAGCCCCAGTTGCGTCCGTAGAGGCGCCTGTCTCCGACGAGGTTAATGGCGCCCGCGATGTAGCGCCCGCTGCGCTTGGCCATCACCAGGAGCAGCCTGTCCGCCATGCGCTCGCCGATCAGGGAGAAGAAGCGGCGGTTGAGATAGGGCCGCCCCCATTTGCGCGATCCCGTATCCATGTAGAAGGCGAAGAAGACGTCCCAATGCGCCTCCGTGATGTCGGATCCCGTGATCCACTCGATGGAGATGCCGTTCGCCAGGGCATCCCGCCGCTCGCGCCGGATCGCCTTGCGCTTGCGGGAGGCGAGCGCGGCCAGAAAATCTTCGAAGGTGCTATAGCCCTCGTTGAACCAGTGAAACTGTTGATCGTCCCGGCGCAGGAAACCTTCCGACGTGAGCACCCCGAGGTCCGCCTCCTGCAGAAAGGTGGCATGGATTGATGACGCACCGGTCTGCTCCCGCAGGGCGCGCAGGCCGGCAACCACGGCGGCGCGGATTGCGTCAACCCTTGGGCCGTTCGGGACGAGAAGGCGGGGACCTGTGACGGGCGTGAACGGCACCGAGACCTGGAGCTTGGGATAATAGCGTCCGCCGGCGCGGGTATAGGCGTCCGCCCAGGAATGGTCGAACACGTACTCGCCCATGGAATGGGACTTGAGATAGCAGGGGGCGGCCCCGACAAGCGTTCCGGCCTCGTCCTCCACCAGAACATGCACGGGAGCCCAGCCGGTCTTCGATCCGACGCAGCCGGAATCCTCCAGGGCGGACAGGAAGGCATGGGACACGGAGGGATTGCCGGGGTCATCCTCGCCCGAGCCGCTGCCGAGGGCCACGGTGTCCC
>DASQTM010000200.1:0-4231 GCA_035641875.1 Microvirga sp.
GCTTCGCCATCTCGGCCGTGGTGAGCACGCGCTTGATCTTCGAGGCCTGGCCGGCGGTATTGAACTCCTGCAGGCGCTGCTTGCAGAGCTTCGTCATCGCCTCCATGGCGGGCTTCAGGTACTTGCGCGGGTCGAACTCGCCCGGATTCTCCGACAGGACCTTGCGGATCTGGCCGGTCATGGCCATGCGGTTGTCCGTGTCGATGTTGATCTTGCGCACCCCGTGCTTGATGCCGCGCTGGATCTCCTCCACGGGCACGCCCCAGGTCTGGGGCATCTTGCCGCCGTACTGGTTGATGATGTCCTGAAGGTCCTGCGGCACGGAGGAGGAGCCGTGCATCACCAGGTGCATGTTCGGGAGCTTCTTGTGGATCTCCTCGATCACGTGCATGGCCAGGATCGCCCCGTCGGGCTTGCGGGTGAACTTATAGGCCCCGTGCGAGGTGCCCATGGCGATGGCGAGCGCGTCCACCTTGGTCTCGGCCACGAACTTGACCGCTTCGTCCGGATTGGTGAGGAGCTGGTCGTGGCTGAGCTTGCCCTCGGCCCCGTGGCCGTCCTCGGCCTCGCCCATGCCGCTCTCCAGGGAGCCCAGCACGCCGAGCTCGCCCTCCACCGAGATGCCGCCGAGATGGGCCATCTCCACCACCGTCCGGGTGACGCCCACGTTGTAGTCCCAGTCGCCCGGGGTCTTGCCGTCGGCCTTGAGGGATCCGTCCATCATCACCGAGGTGAAGCCGGCCTGGATCGCCGTCATGCAGGTGGCGGGTTCGTTGCCGTGGTCGAGATGCACGCAGACCGGGATCTGCGGATAGATCTCGGTGACCGCGTCCATCATGTGCTTGAGCATGACGTCGTTGGCGTAGGAGCGCGCGCCGCGGCTCGCCTGGATGATCACCGGCGCATCCACCTCGCTGGCCGCCGCCATGATGGCGAGCGCCTGCTCCATGTTGTTGATGTTGAAGGCCGGTACGCCGTAGCCTTGCTCGGCGGCGTGATCCAGAAGCTGCCTCAGGGTAATGCGCGCCATCTTGTCCTCCGTGTTGATCTTGCTCTTGAAACGCGACGAAGCCGGACCGTCGATTAAACTCTCAACGCTTCCACGCCGGGCAGCGACTTGCCTTCGAGCCATTCGAGGAAGGCGCCCCCTGCCGTGGATACATAGGTAAAGCTTTCCGCAACGCCAGCGTGGTTGAGGGCCGCCACCGTATCGCCGCCGCCGGCCACCGACACGAGCTTGCCTGATTTCGTGCGCTCGGCCGCATGGCGGGCCGCCGCCACCGTGCCCTGGTCGAAGGGGGCGATCTCGAAGGCCCCGAGGGGGCCGTTCCAGACCAGGGTCGCCGCGTCGTTGATCGCCGCGTTGACGCGCTCCACCGACTGGGAGCCGATGTCAAGGATCATCCGGTCCTCAGGGATCGCGTCGATGCCGTAGGTCAGGTTCTCGGCCCCCGCCTTGAACTCGTAGGCGCAGACGCCGTCCACCGGCAGGATGATGGCGCAGTTGGCGTCGCGGGCCTTCTCGATGATGCGAAGCGCCGTCGCCGCCAGGTCCTTCTCGGCGAGCGACTTGCCGACGCCGAGGCCCGTGGCGTGCACGAAGGTGTTCGCCATGCCGCCGCCGATCACGAGGGCGTCCACCCGGGCGACGAGGTTTTCCAGCAGGTCGATCTTGGTGGACACCTTCGCGCCGCCCACGATGGCGACCACCGGGCGCTTAGGGGCTTCCAGGCCCTTGGTCAGGGCGTCGAGCTCCGCCTGCATGGAGCGGCCCGCGTAAGCGGGCAGCGCGCGCGCGAGCCCTTCCGTCGAGGCGTGGGCCCGGTGCGCCGCCGAAAACGCATCGTTGACGTAGAGGTCGCCGAGCTTTGCTAGCTCTTGCACGAAGGCGGGATCGTTCTTCTCCTCGCCCGCATGGAAGCGGGTGTTCTCGAGCAGGAGCACGTCGCCGTCCTTGAGGGCATCGACCGCCTGGGATGCGGCCTCGCCGATGCAGTCATCGGCGAAGGCCACGGGTTTTCCGAGATGCCCGGAGACCGCCTCCGCGACGGGCCGCAGGGATTCCTTGGGATCGCGGCCCTTCGGGCGGCCGAAATGGGCGAGAAGGATCACCTTTCCGCCCTTGTCGGAGATCTCCTGGAGGGTGGGAAGGACGCGCTCGATGCGCGTCGCGTCCGTGATCCTGCCGTTCTCCATGGGGACGTTGAGGTCCACCCGGACGAGAACGCGTTTTCCCTTGAGGTCGGCCTGGTCGAGGGTGCGGAAGGCGGTCATGGGGGCCTCCCGTTAGATCAGCTTCGCCATGGCCACGGCGGTGTCCGCCATGCGGTTCGAGAAGCCCCATTCGTTGTCGTACCAGGACAGGACGCGCACGAAGTTGCCCTCCATCACCTTGGTCTGATCCAGGTGGAACACGGAGGAGTGGGGATCGTGGTTGAAGTCCGACGAGACGTTGGGCTGGTCGGTGGTGCCGAGGATGCCCTTCAGCTCCTGCTCCGCCGCGCGCTTGATCGCCTCGTTGATCTCCTCCTTCGTGGTGGTCTTCTTGGCCACGAACTTGAAGTCCACCACCGACACGTTCGGGGTGGGCACGCGGATCGACGAGCCGTCGAGCTTGCCGTTGAGCTCCGGCAGGACGAGGCCCACGGCCTTCGCCGCGCCGGTGGAGGTCGGGATCATATTCAGGGCCGCCGCGCGGGCGCGGTAGAGGTCCTTGTGCATCTGGTCGAGGGTCGGCTGATCGTTGGTGTAGGAGTGGATCGTGGTCATGAAGCCCTTCTCGATCCCCACCGCGTCATGGAGCACCTTCGCGACGGGCGCGAGGCAGTTCGTGGTGCAGGAGGCGTTCGAGACGACCATGTGCTCCCGGGTCAGCTTGTCGTGATTGACGCCGTAGACGACGGTCAGATCGGCGCCGTCCGCGGGAGCCGACACGATGACGCGCTTGGCGCCGGCGGTCAGATGCGCCGAGGCCTTGTCCTTCGAGGTGAAGATGCCGGTGCATTCCAGCGCGATGTCGACGCCGAGCTCCTTGTGCGGCAGGGTCGCCGGATCCTTGATCGCCGTGACCCTGATCTTCTGGCCGTCCACCACCAGGAACTCGCCTTCGACCTTCACGTCGGCCGGGAAGCGGCCATGGACGGAATCGAAGCGGAGAAGGTGGGCGTTCGTTTCCACGGGGCCGAGGTCGTTGATGGCGACCACCTGGATATCCGTGCGGCCGCTCTCCACGATACCCCGCAGGATGTTGCGCCCGATGCGACCGAACCCGTTGATCGCGACCTTCACCGTCATCGTCTTAGCTCCCTTGTGAGGCGAGGCTCGAACCGGTTTCGAGCCTCACAGATTATGCGTTCTGAGGACCTTCTCGGCCACGGCTTCGGCGGTGATGCCGAAGTGCTTGTAAAGATCCTTGTAGGGCGCGCTTGCGCCAAACCCATGCATTCCGACGAAAATTCCGTCCGGACCGATGACCGAATCCCAGCCGAAGCGCACCGCCGCCTCCACCGCAACCTTGATCGGCGCGTCGCCGATGATGCGGGCGCGGGTTTTCTCGGGCTGTGCCAGGAAAAGGTCGAGCGAGGGCACCGAGACAACGCGAACGGCGAAGCTTTGTTCACCGAGAAGCTTCTGGGCCGCCAGCGCGATCTCCACCTCGCTGCCCGAGGCGAAGATGGTGGCGCGGGCCTTGCCGCCGGCCGGGGACAGCTCATAGGCGCCGGTGGCGGATAGGTTCTCGGAGCCGCCATCCTTACGGACCTGCGGCAGATTCTGGCGGGTGAGCGCCAGCATGGTCGGGCCGTCCGTGCGCTCAAGGGCCATCTGCCAGCATTCGGCGGTCTCGATGGCGTCCGCCGGGCGCAACACCCGCAGCTTCGGCATGGCGCGAAGCGCCGCCAGGTGCTCCACCGGCTGGTGGGTCGGGCCGTCCTCGCCGAGGCCGATGGAATCGTGGGTCATCACGTAGATGGCCGGAATGCCGGCGAGCGCCGCGATGCGCATGGCGGGCCGCGCGTAATCGGTGAAGACCATGAAGGTCGCGCCGGCCGGCACGAGGCCGCCATGGAGGGCGATGCCGTTCATGGCCGCGGCCATGCCGTGCTCGCGGATGCCGTAATGGATGTAGCGGCCCGCATAGTTGCCGGGCGAGATGGCGGTGAGGTTCTTGGTCTTGGTGTTGTTGGAGGGCGTCAGGTCCGCCGAGCCCAGCACCAGCTCCGGCACCGCCTCG
>DASQTM010000201.1:0-4760 GCA_035641875.1 Microvirga sp.
GATCGCGCGTGCGCTCGCCATGGAGCCCGAGGTCATGCTGTTCGACGAGCCGACCTCGGCCCTCGATCCGGAGCTGGTGGGCGAGGTGCTGCGCGTCATGCGCGCGCTGGCGGAAGAAGGCCGCACCATGCTGGTGGTCACCCACGAGATGGGCTTCGCCCGCGACGTGTCGAACCGGGTGGTCTTCCTGCACAAGGGCGTGGTGGAAGAGGAAGGTCCGCCGGCCGAGGTGTTCGGCGCCCCGAAATCCGAGCGCTTCAAGCAGTTCATCTCGAGCCATCGATAGCGCATCGTTCCAAGCGCCAGGGCTCGAAAAAGAAAGGGCGAAGCGGCATCCGCTTCGCCCTTTTCGTCTAACGCTTCTCGATCCGACGGACGGGGCCCTGGCCCGGCGGGAAAGGGCCTGCTCCCCGCTGATCGATCCGGGGCCCGCGCCAGTCGTCAGCGCGCTGTTCACGCCTTGACCCGCCCAGGAAGAAGCCCAGCACGGCGGGAACGGCCAGGATGAGCAGCGAAACGAGACCCCAGACGACCACGATGGCGCCGAGCCCCAATCCTCTCAAGGCTGTCAGAGCCCAGGACAGCCATTCGACGGTCTCCGGATGACCGGTGACGATGTCCGCATTGCGGGCTGCGACGCCTCCGAAGAAATCCAGAAGCCCGTAGGCGCCCCAGGCGAACAGCGACCAGACCAGGACGGCTATCCAGGCCAGACCCCACAGGAGCCGTTTCATTTAACGCTCGTCCACGCGAACGGCCGTGCCGTCGATCTGCCGCGGGCCGCGCTTGGGCGCGCCCAGGTGATCGTGGATGATGCGCATGTTGCGCTCGTTGGCCTTGAAGAAGATGTCGAACACGTCGCCGGCGAGCGGAATCGCGCCCAGCGCCGTATCCACCGCCACGTTGCCGATCATCCGGGCGATCTTCCAGCGCGGCAGGCCGAGCTGGCGCGCCTCCCAGATGATGTAGCTCGCGAGCGCCGCCGAGATCGCATCGCCCACGCCCGGCACGAGGCCGATCACCGAATCAAGGCCGACGCGGCGGTTCAGGCCGGGGATCACGAAGGCGTTGTCCAGGAGCTTGGCCAGCAGGGTGATGCGGGCCAGCGAATCTGCCCGGCTCGGGCCGGCCGTCTTCAGGGCTTCGAAAACAGCGCTGCGGGTCGCATTCATTCGGGTCTCCAGCCATTCTCAAGTGCGCCGAGGAAACGGCGCAGCAGAATTGATGTGTGTATGGCAATTCGGGTGCACAAGAGGCGACGAGGGAAAACGCCATCACGTATTCTCGAGAAGACCCCTGCCGTTAAGACGCTGATATTCAAACCTATTCCTGGCTTACTCCTTCCGGGTCCGACCTCCCTCCCCTGAACTCTTGCCAGGACCGAGGCTGAGCTTAGGTTGCACGCCCGGCAATCGAACGCCGCTGCCGGGTCGCCGGCCAAGAACAGGCGAATGCCGTTGCAAGGGTTGTTTCCGACCCGTTCGATCAGTGGGGGCTCACCGCAGGGAGCCCGGATGAACACCAGAACTCGAACTTGCGCGACGCTTCGGTTTGCGTTCGCGAGCGGCACGCTTGCGCTGGGCCTGTGGTCCGCCGGGGCAAGGGCGGAACCGGGCGACGTGATGCCCGTTCCGCCCGCCCAGTATTCCAGCCTGCCGTCGGGCGATCCCGCCGCGACGGGAAGCCTGCCTGACGCCGACACGCCGGGGGCGGGGAGCCTCTCCGGCTTCCAGGCGCAGGTGGCCCTGGGCGCCATCACCCTGAGGGCGAGCGCCCCCACCCAATGCCTGCCGGGCGACCTGCGGGAGGTGGTGGCCGATGTGGCCGCCCGGTTCGGCCCGGTCAGCGTGGAATCCACCCATCGCGCCCGGGGCCACAACCGGCGCGCCGGCGGCGCGGGCGGGTCCATGCACCTCTCCTGCCGCGCCGTGGATTTCCGGGTCCGCGCCCGGGCCCGGGGCGTCATGGCTTACTTGAGCTCCCGCCCCGAAGTAGGCGGCCTCAAGGTCTACGGCAACGGCATCATCCATATCGACAACGGATCGCGCCGCCGCTGGTGACGACCCCTCGGCCGCAGAGGCTGGCTCATCAAGGGTTCGGTGCCCTGCAGTCCTCATCCTGAGGAGGCCGCAGGCCGTCTCGAAGGATGATTCAGAGGGCTCGGGAAGCGCCACGCGTTCCCTCTCCCGGGTGGGAGAGGGAGATCCGTTGCGTTTCCGCACTCCCTGGAACTTCCTTCGAGGCGCCGCTTCGCGGCTCCTCAGGATGAGGGGGAGCGATGAGCCGGGTTCCCAGGAGCGATGCCGCATCCGCGCATCGCTCCTGCGGCCGCAACGCTGGCGCTTCGTCTGCCTCTCCCCTATCAAGATCATGCGCTGCCGCTTGCCGCATTCGGGGACGGACCATGTTCGAGACCTTCACCCACCGCCAGATCGCCACCTCCGGGGCCGTCATCAACCTGCGCCACGGCGGCGACGGGCCTCCGGTCCTCCTGCTCCACGGGCACCCGCAGACCCATGCCATGTGGCACCGGATCGCCCCGCGCCTGGCCCGACGCTACACGGTGGTCTGCGCCGACCTGCGCGGCTATGGCGATAGCTCCAAGCCGCCGACCACGCCGGACCACGAGCCCTATTCCAAGCGCGCCATGGCGCGGGACGGGATCGAGGTGATGCAGGCCCTCGGCTTCGAGCGCTTCGCCCTTGTGGGCCACGACCGCGGCGGACGCTGCGCCTACCGCATGGCCCTCGATGACCCGGAGCGCATCCTCGCCCTGTCCGTCCTCGACATCCTGCCGACCATCGAGCATTTCCAGCGCACCGACATGGCCTTCGCCATGGGCTACTGGCACTGGTTCTTCCTGGCGCAGCCCCACGATCTTCCCGAGCGCCTCATCGGGGCCGACCCGGACGCCTTCTATCTCCGGCGCGGGCGCTCCCAGTTCGACCCGGCGGCGCTCGCCGAATACCGGCGCTGCTACACCGACCCGGAGACGATCCACGCCATGTGCGAGGATTACCGGGCCGGCGCGGGCATCGACATGCGGATCGACGCCATCGACCAGCAGGCCGGCCGACGCATCGCCTGCCCGGTCCAGGCTCTCTGGGGCCTCAGGAACGGGCTGGCGCTCTGGTACGACGTGCTCGCCGTTTGGCGCGACTGGGCCCACCACGTGGAAGGCCACGGCATCGATTGCGGCCACTACCTCGCCGAGGAAGCGCCGGAGGAGACGCTGGCGGCGCTGGAGCCGTTCCTGGCGCGGGCCTTCGAGCGGTAGGGAGCCCGGCTGCGCCGGTTGCCCCTGCGGGCTCCTAGCGGAACGCGCGCCTGGGCAGCCTGATCACGTTCGAAGGCGTCTCGACCTCGGGCTCCGCGGGCCGATTCTGGGTCCCCGACTCCAAGCGCCTCACGAGGAAGACCCGCGCCTGAGGGCTGTAAGCGGGCATGGGCTCGGCGGCCAGATCCGGATGCTCGGCCAGGAACCCTGCAAGGGCCTCCTTCTGGCCAGCCTGCCCCTCCTCGTCCCGGTCGCCCCAATGGTTGAACATGACCACGGCCTGCTGGCGGATGTGGGGCTCGCAGAAATCCAGGGCATCCTTCGAAGCCGAGTGGATGCTGCAATCGATCATGATCAGGCTGACCTTCCCGATCTGGAGGCTCTCGCGGGTTTTCTCCGTGAGAGTGTCCTTGTACCAGCCCTTCACCAGCAACACGCGGTCGAGGTCCACGCGGCGGCTTTTGAGATGGCGCAGCGTCGCCTTGAAGGAGGAGTGGAAACCGCGCCCGCCCCAGCCCTCGCGCTCGGCCTCCGGCAGGCCCTCGAAGGAATCGAACCCGATCAGGCGCATGTGGTGCAGGCCGGCGCCCCGCAGGGCCTGGTATGCGTATGCCATGGAGTCGCCCCGGCTGACGCCGAACTCGAGATAATCCCCAGGCTTCTCGGAAGGCTCGAGCGCCTGGAGCTTTGCCACCGCCTGGCGGACGCCATCCCGGAAGGCCGCCTCGGGCACCGGAGGGGTCCAGGAGGTCAGCCCATTTGCCCAGAGGGCCCGCCCGATGTAACGCGCCGGCTTGTCCAGGCCGATCCTGGTGACGACTTCTCTGATCAGTTTGTTCATGACGACAACGCATCCTTGATGCCGCTGCGCGCACAGGCATGTGCGCTCGGATCCGATGGGCCGCAGTGATCGCGCGTCAGAGATTTTTCGCGAGACGATGTGAGGGACTGCGCCCAGGGGGACGGAACCGTGCTCGACGGTTCACAGGCGCAGGAATGCCGACCCGCCTCATAGGGGTCGACACAGCCTGCCAATCTGGCAAGCCGCTATGGAGAAGAACGGCCTCTGCGTCGCAGAGCGAGATGCACTCTGTTCATCGGTGTCGCCTCGTGGACAAGGAGCGCCGGCCACATTCCTGGCGCGCCTTACCATATTTAGGTATGTGACGTCGCAGCCTCGTCCGTCCATCGACCTTTCGGATCGCCGCGCCACCCACACGGGCTACTCCCTGGCAAGCCCAATGGGTCGTTCCATGCACGGGCCCCTTGCGAGACGCTGATCCGGCCCGAGCCCGTGGGGTGGATGCCTCCAAGCCAGGATCCACCAGGGGCCGCCCCAGGAGAGACCGAGATCCTGCTCCCGGACCAGCGCCCCCTGTAACCATCATGCCGTTCCGGCCCATGACCGCATCCTGTTGATTCAGTTGAGCAACGTTCTATCATATAGAGGCTGTCACCCCCTTGAGAGCAGCCGAGATGAAGC
>DASQTM010000202.1:0-6516 GCA_035641875.1 Microvirga sp.
ATGTGCGCGCGCCGCGCGACCCGAAGCTGCCCCGTCCCCCACCGACGCGAGCCTCCGCCGCGCTACCGGCAAGGATCAAGCCGGCCGCCAGGGCGATCATGACGCGGCTTCGGCGAGAAGCAAATTTCATCATCGTTTCGTTCTCATCGCTTGGAGCACAACGCTCCCATCCCCCTATGTGGGGATGGTTCGGGCCCTGCAAAAGGGGATAACCCTCCGGTCTCCTTCCGGTTTCATGCCGTCCTGCGCCGGCGCAGCCTGCGGCGGGCCGCAGCAAACCACCCTCGCCCGCTGCGCTTGAGGATTTGGCTGAGATAGGTGCGGATCGCCGCAAGCCTGTCACCGATGGCACGGACGAGGCCAAGGGCCTGCCGCCAGATCCTTCTGCGTTCGAGCCAGCCATGCACGTGGTCGCGGATCGCCAGGATCTTGCCATGGCACCAGGCGAACCAGCGGATCGACAGAAGCTTGTCGCGGCCGATGGCGAAGAGGCGCTCGGCGAGCCCGAGGCCGACGACCTTCGCGAGGACGAACGTCATCACGGCGGCGAGGAACCGCCCCTGGCCGATCAGGTAGAGGGCATAGATCTTGAACGGCTCGATGATGGCGAGCGGGATCAGAAACAGCAGCAGGATCCCGTGCGGCGGCAGGCCGGCGATGCGGGCCTCGACCCGCCGGATGAGCGCGAGCTTGGCCAGGGCGCGCACGGCCGGAATGACGAAGGTCCGAAAGGCGTCGTCGAGCAGCACCACGAAGAGGGCCGCCGCCAGCAGGGGCGGCTTCATGAGACGGTGCAGGCCGCCGGAGAAGGAAGACCGTTCCATGCGCCATTCTAGCAGCCGGGGCCGGATGCTCCGAGCCTGGATTGGGAGAAATGCAAGCTCCGGCCGCGCAGAATTTCGGAACGTCCGTTGTCCCAAGCGCGGCAGATCGACGATCAGAGGCCCCAACATGCAGGTGGCCGGGACAGGCCCGGCCACCCTTGAGTCGTCGATGGCAGGACCTCCCTAGCGGTCCTGGTCCTGCTTGAGCTGGTCGATCCGCTTGGAGGCTTCGGCCTTGTCCAGGTTCGGGTCGAAGGCCTTGGGGTCGTGGGCCTGCTCCGATAGGGTCTTGAGATAGGACGCCTGCGCGCCGGTCATGGGTTCGTGCCCAGACACCCACTCCGCCGGATCCTTGATCTGGTTGTCGGACGGGTCAGGATTGACCTTCGGATTCTGAGCATCCGCAGGATGCTGCGAGGCCTTTGCTTTGGAAGACGTATTCGAGGACATGGGAGACTCCTATTGTTCTCTTTTTGTTCCTGAATGAGAACGGCAGATCACACCTTTGGTTCCCCAAAGGAAATAGAATCGGCCGCCCTGTTTCATCCCCATTATCCACAGGCCGGGCGCTCGACTCCCGGTCAAGGTCGTGTTCCTGTTTCGTTCATCGAAGCGGCAAGGCAGGGAGCCGGGAATGCGCAAGCCGACAGGCCTGGAGCGGCTTTATGTGGACTTCGATTCCTTCTTCGCCAGCGCCGAGCAGCACCTTCGGCCCGAACTCCGCGGCCGGCCCGTGGGGGTCATTCCGGTTGATTCGGAGCATACGGGCCTGATTGCGGTCAGCCGCGAGGCCAAGGCCCTCGGGCTCAAGCGCGGCGCCTTCGTGCGCGACGCGAGGCGGCAATGTCCGGGGCTCATTCTGGTGACCGCCCGGCACGAGGTCTATGTGGATCTGCACCGGCAGATCATCGCGGCCATCGAGACGGTCCTGCCGGTCAAGGCCGTCTGCTCCATCGACGAGATGGTCTGCGCGCTCCTGCCCCCGGAGCAGGCGGAGGCCCTCGCGGTCGGCCGGCGCGTGAAGAACGCGATTGCGGCGCAAGTGGGGACAACGCTGACCTGCTCCGTGGGCCTGGGTCCCAACGCGCTTCTGGCCAAGATCGCCGCGGAGATGAACAAGCCCGACGGTCTCGTGGCCCTCCCTCCGGACAGCCTGCCAGGTCCCCTGCTCTCCCTGAGGCTCACCGATATTCCGGGGATCGCCCGGGGCAACGCCGCCCGGCTCGCCCGCGCGGGCATCGCCGACATGGCCGCCCTGTGGCGGCTCCAGCCCAAGGAGCTGCGCCGGCTCTGGGGCAGCGTCGAGGGGGAGCGGCTGTGGATGGGGCTTCACGGCCATACGGTGGAGCGGCCGGAAACCCGGCGGCGCATGTTCGGCCATGGCCGCGTCCTGCCGGCGGATTGGCGCTCCCTGAACGGGGCCTATGCGGCCGCCCGCGTTCTCCTGGCCAAGGCGGCAAGCCGCATGCGCCGGGCCGGGTTCTCGGCGCGCTGCCTCAGCCTCTGGCTGACGGACCGGCACAGCGCCGGCTGGTACGGAGAGGAGCATTTCCCTCCGACCTGGGACGATCCCTCCCTGCTGGCGGGCCTGAGCCGGCTCTTCCTCCATGCGGAACGGGAGCAGATGAACCGCAGCCGCAGCGTCCATATCGCGCTCTACGATCTGGTGCCGCTGGAGAGCATCGAGGCGGACCTGTTCGGCTTCACCCCGGAGGCGCAGCTCAAGCGCCGGATGGAGTATCTGTCCCTGATCGCGGACCGGCTCAACGCCCACCACAGGAAGACGCTTCTGCACTGGGGCCCCTGGGTCACGATCCCCGGCGGCTATGCGGGGGCGAAGATCGCCTTCAACCGCATTCCCGACGCGGAGGATTTTTAGGCCTCCGCGCCAGGGTGTTCGTGGTCAGGCAAAAGGGCCTCAGGCCGCCTTGGCCTTGGGCTGCACCTCGGCCATGTAGTCCTCCATGAGGGTCTTGGAGATGTTGCCGGGCTGGTAGGTGTAGGGTCCGATCTCGGCCACGGGGGTGACCTCCGCGGCGGTTCCGGTGATGAAGCACTCGTTGAAGCTTGAGAGCTCGTCCGGCATGATCCGGCGCTCCGCCACCTCGATGCCCCGGCGCCGGGCGAGGTCGATCACCGTGCGGCGCGTGATGCCGTCGAGGAAGCAGTCGGCCAGGGGCGTGTGGATGATGCCGTCGCGGGTGAAGAACACGTTGGCGCCCGTGCATTCGGCCACGCGGCCCTGCCAGTCGAGCATGAGCGCATCCGCATAGCCCTTCCGCTCCGCCTTGTGCTTGGAGATGGTGCAGATCATGTAGAGGCCCGCGGCCTTGGCGGCGGAGGGCGCGGTAGCCGGATCGGGACGGCGGTACTCCGCCATGTCGATGCGGATGCCCTTCATCTTCTGGGCCGGGTCGAAATAGCTCGGCCAGTCCCAGGCCGCGATGGCGAGGTGGATCTTGTTGTGCTGGGCGGCGACGCCCATCATCTCCGACCCGCGCCAGGCGACCGGGCGCAGATAGGCGTCCGTCTGCTCGTTCTTTTCGAGCACCAGCCGCTTGGCCGCGTCGATCTCGGCCACGCTGTAGGGGATCTCGAAATCGAGGATCTCGGCCGACTTCTTCAGGCGCTCCGAATGCTCGGTGGACTTGAAGATCTCGCCGCCATAGGCGCGCTCGCCCTCGAACACGCTGGAGCCGTAATGCAGGCCGTGGGAGAGAACATGGAGCTGGGCGTCCTTCCAGGGTACGATCTGCCCGTCGTACCAGATCCAACCATCACGTTGATCGAAGGGGGTCGCGGCCATCGTTCTTCTCCTTGAATGCAGGCCTTTTGGCAGCCGGGGCCTTGTAATTTCCGGTTTGCTTTCATCCCGTTTGAATGTCGTTCATTTCGCGAAAGCGCCTTGACGAGTAACAATCGTCCTGAGATATGTCAACAAGGCTGACATAAAAATGGATCTGGACAGTGACTGACGCGATCCCGGCTGTGAGACCCCGGACCACCGGCCAGGACGCCCTGACCGAGCGGCCGGCCTATGACCTCATCGAATTGTTCTTCTTCGCCTACCGGGACTTCGTCAGCGATCCCGACCGGATCCTGGACGAATACGGCTTCGGCCGGGCGCATCACCGGGTGCTGCATTTCGTCGACCGCAATCCCGGCCTGACCATCGCGGAGCTCCTGGACATCCTGCGGATCACCAAGCAGAGCCTCAACCGGGTCCTGAAGGAGCTGCTCGACAAGGACTTCATCGAGAGCCGGATGGGCACCTCGGACCGCCGCCAGCGACTGCTCTTCGCCACGGCCAAGGGGCACGATCTCGCCATCAAGCTCGCCAGGCTCCAGACCCGCCGCATCATGCGGGCGCTGGCCGAGCTCGATGCCGAGGGCAAGGAGGCGGTGAGCCGCTATCTCCTGCGCCTCATCGACCCGGACGACCGAGACCATGTGGCGCGCCTCGTATTCGGCGGCGGCGAAACCTGATAAAGGCAGGACAGCCGACAGAAAACGCCCGAGCCCCATGGAAGTGACACGCATCGACATCCCCGACCATGCCCCGCACGTTCTCGTGGTGGACGACGACCGCCGCCTGCGCGACCTGCTGACCCGGTTCCTGACCGAGAACGGCTATCGCGTCACCGCGGCCGCGAGCGCCGCCGAGGCGCGGGCGAAGTCGGAAAACTTCGTGTTCGACGCCCTGGTGCTTGACGTGATGATGCCGGGGGAAACGGGCTTCGACTATGCCCGCGGCCTGCGCCGGACCTCCCAGGTGCCGATCCTCATGCTCACCGCCCGCGCCGACACCTCCGACCGGGTGACGGGGCTCGAAATCGGCGCCGACGATTACCTGCCCAAGCCCTTCGAGCCCCGCGAGCTCCTGCTGCGCCTCGGCAATATCCTCAAGCGGGCCGCGCCGGCGGCGGGCGCCGCGATGGCGGATGCGCCCGAGAGCGTGCATTTCGGCCCCTTCTCGTTCCGCTTCGACCGCGGCGAGCTGCGCCGGGAGGACGAGGTGGTGCGCATCACCGAGCGCGAGCGCGAGATCCTGACGATCCTGGGCGCCCAGGCCGGGGACAACGTTCCCCGGGAGGCGCTCTCCGGCAACGGCGCGGCGGCGAACGAGCGCACGGTGGACGTGCAGATCAACCGCCTGCGCCGCAAGATCGAGACCGATCCGGCCAACCCGATCTTCCTGCAGACCGTGCGCGGCATCGGCTACCGCCTCGTCATCGACCGATGAAGATCGGACTGCCGCTGAGATACTCGCCTGTCGCCCGGATCGCCCGCTGGTTCAGCCGGGCCCTGCCGAAGGGGCTTTATGCCCGCGCGCTCATCATCATCATCGCGCCGGTCATCCTGCTGCAATCGGTCGTCGCCTATGCGTTCATGGAGCGCCATTACCAGCTCGTCACCCGCCGCCTGTCCTCGGCCGTGACGGCGGACATCGCCGCCCTGATGGACATCTACGAGAGCTACCCGCAGGACAGGAACGAGAAGACCCTGTCGCGGATCGCCGCGGAGCGGCTCCAGCTCGACGTGGACATCCTCCAGGACACGGACCTGCCGGCGCCGGGCCCCAAGCCCTTCTTCTCGATCCTCGACGAAACCCTGTCGGACGAGTTGCGCCGCCAGATCGAGAGGCCCTACTGGATCGACACGGTGGGGCGCTCCAACTACGTGGAAGTGCGGGTCAAGCTCGACCAGAACAAGGTCATGCGCGTCCTGGCCCGGCGCAACCAGGCTTATGCGTCCAACTCGCACATCTTCCTGGTCTGGATGGGGGCCTCCTCCTTCGTGCTGCTCGGCATCGCCATCCTGTTCCTGCGCAACCAGATCAGGCCCATCCTGCGCCTTGCGGAAGCCGCCGAGGGACTGGGCAAGGGACGCGAGATCGAGTTCCGCCCCCGCGGCGCCCGCGAGGTGCGCCAGGCCGGCCACGCCTTCCTGGAGATGAAGCGGCGCATCGAGCGCAACATCGAGCAGCGCACGACCATGCTCAACGGGGTCAGCCACGACCTGCGCACCATCCTCACCCGCTTCAAGCTCTCGCTCGCCCTCCTGAAGCAGACCCCGGAGGTGGAGGACCTCAAGCGCGACGTGGACGAGATGAGCCGGATGCTCGAAGGCTATCTCGCCTTCGCCCGGGGAGCCTCGAGCGAGCAGGCCGTGGCCACAGACCTGCGGCAGCTTCTGGAAGAGGTGCAGACCGATGCGGAGCGGCAGGGCCACGTGACCGAACTCGACATCGTCGGGGATCCGATGGTCATCGTCCGCCCCGACGCCTTCCGCCGTCTCCTGTTCAATCTCGTGGGCAATGCGGCGCGCCATGGGGAGACCATTGAGATCTCCGCCAACCACGAGACGCGCTGGCTCGTCCTGCATGTGGACGACGACGGTCCGGGCATTCCGGCCGAGATGCGCGAGGAGGTGTTCAAGCCCTTCGTGCGCCTGGACGAGGCGCGCAACCAGGACGAAGGCGGCTCCGGCCTCGGCCTCGCCATCGCCCGGGACGTGGCCCGCTCCCACGGCGGCGACATCGTGCTCGGCGACAGCCCGCTGGGCGGCCTGCGCGCGACGGTGCGGCTGCCGGCGTAAACCGTGCCGCCGGCGCTCAGCTCGCAGGATCGGCAGGGCATTCCATGGCGTTGCGCCAGCCCTTGTCCTCCAGGCGCAGGCGGGGATGCATCAC
>DASQTM010000203.1:0-3238 GCA_035641875.1 Microvirga sp.
GCCAAGAGCGTGTTCGTGGCCGAGGACATGGACACGGCCCGCCGCTATGCGACCGAGCCGGGAAGTCCCTATTATCATTACTACAATTCGCTCGCCACGAAGCTTATCAAGAACGGCAGGGCCAACCTGTTCAAGGCCGATCAGAACGCGCCGGATTCCTCGGTCACGGTCGAGAGCGTCGTCGACCAGCTCGTGATCTGGGGCACGCCCGAAAAGGTTGCGGACGACCTGCTGGCCTTCCGGGATGAAATCGGAGAATTCGGCACGCTGCTCTACGCGGGTCACGATTGGCAGGACCGCGCGCTCGCCATCCGATCCATGGAGCTCATGGCCGAGAAGGTCATGCCGGCCGTCAACGGCGCCACCGCCCGCGCAACGGCAGCCGCGTGAACCCTATGCAAACGGAAGCGCGCGTCGTCGCCAATGGAGCCGAGTTCCGGGTTCTGATCGATGGCCTGGAGGGCAAGCCGTGGCTGACCTGCCTCCACTCGCTCGCCACCAGGGCCGAGCTGTGGGACGACCAGATCGAGGCGTTGACGCAGGACTTCCGCGTGCTGCGCATCGATGCCCGCGGGCACGGAGGGTCCGATCCCGCCGGCAGCCCCTATAGCTTCGACCAACTCGCCAACGACGTGGTTGCGATCTGGGACCAGCTCGGGATCGAGCGATCCGCCGTTCTCGGCCTGTCCATGGGAGGCATGACGGCCTTCGGCCTCGCCCTGGACCATGCCTCGCGCGTCACGCGGATCGTCGCCGCGGACTGCCGGTCCGACGCGCCCGAGTTCTTCAGGAACATGTGGGCCGAACGGCAACGGGTGCTCGGCGAGAAAGGCATGGAGGCCATCGCCGACGTCACCATTCCCACCTGGCTGACGGAGGAGACGCGAAGCCGCCGTCCGGATCTGGTGGAGCGCGTTCGCGGCATGATCCTGGACACCTCCCGGGAGGGGTATCTCGGGGCCACGGAAGCCCTGCGTGGGCTCGACTACAAGCGCCGCCTCGCCGGGATAAGCTGCCCGGCCTGCCTCGTCGTGGGCGCGGCGGACGGTCCGCACCCGGCCGAGATGCGCTCCATGGCCGAGTTGATCCCCGGCTCCCGGTTCGTGGAGATACCGGCGGCCGCGCACCTCGCCAATCTGGAAAATCCCGACGCCTTCAATGAAGCGATCCGCGGATTCCTCAAGGGATGAACCTCGGAGATCAGCAGGAGGAAATCATGGTCCGAGCAGCGATCGTCGGTCTGGGGTGGCGGGGCAAACACGTGATCGGGCGGATGCGAGGCTCGAAGAAGCTCGAGATCGTTGCGGCCCTCGACGCCTCCGGGGCCAATGCGGCCTTTGCGGCGGAGCACGGCCTTCGCTTCACCATGGACTGGGACGAGCTGATCGGCGATCGGGCCGTCGAGGCCATCATCCTCTGCACGCCCCATTTTCCGCAGACGCGGCAGATCTTCGCCGCCGCGGCCGCCGGCAAGCACATCTTCTGCGACAGCCCGATGGCCGCGTCCCGCGCGGATTCCGAGCGCTGGGCCGCAGCCTGCGGTTCGGCGGGCGTCATCCTGGGCTTCGGCCACGAACGCCGCTTCGAGCCCGCGGCCACCGAACTGCGCCGTATGGTGAAGGAAGGCGTTCTCGGGACCATCCTGCATGTGGAGGCGCAATTCAGCCGGGACGAGTCCACCGGCGATCCCGAGGAGAGCTGGCGCGCCTTGCGCGCCGCGTCAGGGTTGACGGCGCTGGGCGAAGATCTTGCGGAGCTTTGCCTGGACCTGTTCGGTCCGATCGCCGAGGTGCATGCGCAGGAGGCCGGGCCGGCGTCGAACCTGCCGAACGGCCATGTGGCCAGCGTCCGCATGCGCTTCGCGTCCGGCGCGACCGGATCCCTCAATTCCATTCCGGCTACGCCGCTCTACATCGGCATGACCGTGTTCGGCTCGGAAGGGTGGCTCGAGATCCGGAACCAGGGGCACAGGCCCGGCCTGACCACACTCACCTACCAGAGCCGCAAAGGCTACGCCGACACGGTCGAGCTGGAATGGGAGGACGCGGTGTGCGCCAATCTCGACGCCTTCGCGGACGCCATCGAGAAGGGAAGCGGGTATCCTGTGGCTCATGGGACGTTCGCCGACGCCGCCATGTTCGACGCCATCCGTCAATCCGCCGCCCGGAACATGCCCGTGCACATCATCAAGAGCTCCAGCGGGACCCGTCGGCGTCCTGTTGCGGCCATCGCGTGAGGAGCCTGACGATGCCCCAGCAAGGCGCCGATGCGACCCCGCAGGGTGGCGAGGAACGTTACCGCAAGCTCGACCGCAACACGCTCGATGCGGATCAGCAGCGCATCTTCGACGACATCGCCCGTCCGAGGAAAGGCCAGGTTCCAGCGCCTTTCCACATCTATCTCGAAAGCCCGGAGCTCTGCCAGCTCGTCCAGGCCGTGGGAGCCTTTTGCCGCTACCGGACCGGCCTGTCGCCCCTCCTGTCGGAGACGGCGATCCTCGTCACCGCCGCTCATTGGCGCGCGGAATACGAATTCGAGGTCCATGCGGGCGAGGCCCTCAAGGCGGGCGTGCCCGAAGCTGTCGTCGATGCTTTGCGGCAGGGACAGGCGCCGAAGATCGACGATCCCGATGCGGATCTGATCTACCGGTTCTCGACCGCCTTCTATGAAACCCGGGACGTGCCGGACGACTTGTTTGGGGAGGCGGTGTCCCGCTTCGGGCGGCGGACGGTCGTCGAACTGGTGGGCGTGCTCGGCTATTATTCCATGCTGGCCATCGCCCTGAGGGTCTTCCGCGTCCCCGCGATCGGAGCCGATTGATGATCGGCGCGATCGAGAAATTACTCAAGAACAAGGGAGATCAGCGCCAATGAGGCAGGTTGAGGTGGCCGTGATCGGCACAGGCTGGGTGGGAGGCATTCGGGCCGAGACGCTCGCCCGCTCCGCCCTCGTGGACAAGCTGCATATCTGCGAGATCCGCCCGGACCGGCTGGAAGAGGTCAAGGCGCTGACCCGGCCCGCGACGGCGACCCTCGACTATCAGGACATCATCCAAAACGACAAGATCGAGATCGTCTTCATCTCGACGACGCCGGAGAACAGCCATTTCCCCATCGCCCGCGACTGCCTGAAGGCCGGCAAGCACGTGATGCTGGAAAAGCCGATCGCCCTGGAAATATGGGAGGCGGACGAGCTGATCGCCATTTCCAAGCGCAACAACGTCAAGTTCACCATCGGC
>DASQTM010000204.1:0-2062 GCA_035641875.1 Microvirga sp.
GAGCGCTAAGCGCCAGGTGGGGGTCGCAAAGTCAGAACTCTCCGCTTCCGTGAAGAACTCGCAGGCCGATACAGCGCCTTTGTATCTGACTGTCTCACCCGGTTGCACCACCCCCACCCCTACCCCTCCCCGCAAGGGGAAGGGGAAAGAGGCGCGTCGTTCTCGTGCGTCCTGCCGTGAAACCACGCGTCCCACCTGCGCGGGTTCTTCGCCGCGCGCGCAGCATTTTCCCTTGCGCTGCTCCCGCCCCTCGCCGCAAAATAGGCCGAACCGGGAAAAGTGATGGCAACTTCGATCAACCTGTACGCTTATCAGGAGCCGATTCTCTTTCTGGCAACGGCAGGCATCGTCGTCCCCCTCTTCCACCGGCTGCGGATCAGCCCGGTTCTAGGGTTCCTCGCTGCGGGCGCGTTGCTGGGCCCCTTTGGCCTGGGGCGGCTGGTGCCGGAGCACCCCTGGGTCGATTGGCTGACCTTCACCAATCCGGAAGGAACCTCCAGGCTCGCCGAATTCGGCGTGGTCTTCCTTCTCTTCACCATCGGCATCGAGCTGTCCTGGCAGCGCCTTCGCACCCTGCGCCGGCTGGTCTTCGGGTTCGGGTCCCTCCAGGTGGCGCTCTGCGCCCTGGCGATCGGGCTTTTCGCCTTCAAGGTGGTCGACACGATCACCACGGCGGCGATCATCGGCATCGCCTTCGCCCTGTCGTCGACCGCCATCGTCATCCCGGTCCTGGCGGAGCAGAAGCGGCTCAACGCGCCCGCGGGCCGGGCGAGCTTCTCGGCCCTGCTGTTCCAGGATCTCGCCGTGGCGCCGATCCTGTTTACCATCGCGGCCCTGGATGTCAGTCAGCCCGAGGTGACGTTCATGTCGTTCGGGACGGCGCTCCTGCAGGCGGGCCTGGCCCTGGTGGTCATCGTCGGGCTAGGGCGCGTGGTGCTGCGGCCCCTCTTCCAGCTCGTCTCCGCCACCAAGAGCCCCGAGCTCTTCATGGCCGCCTGCCTTCTCGTGGTGATGGTCACCAGCCTGGTGGCGGCGGTGAGCGGCCTGTCCATGGCGCTGGGCGCCTTCATCGCCGGGGTCCTCCTGTCGGAGACCGAGTACCGCCGCGCGGTGGACACCACCATCCAGCCCTTCAAGGGCCTGCTGCTCGGGGTCTTCTTCGTCTCGGTGGGCATGGGGCTCGACCTGTTCCGCTTCCTGGCCATGCCCCTGACGATCCTGGCGGTGGCGACCTTCATCATCGCCGTCAAGAGCAGCATCATCTTCGGCCTGAGCCGCCCCTTCGGCCTCAATGCGGCGGACGCCGCCGAGACGAGCCTGCTGCTGGGACCGGGCGGCGAGTTCGCCCTCGTCATCCTCGGCAGCGCCATGGCGGCCGGGCTCGTGCCGGGCGAAATCGGGCAGAACCTGCTTCTCGTGACAACGCTGACCATGGTGGCCATCCCCCTTTTCGCCCGGGTCGGACGGCGGCTCAGCCGCCGGCTCGAAATCAAGCGCCCCCTGGACGCCGCCGCCTCGGTCCCGCCCCCGGCGGACGAGATCGGGCGCGTGATCGTGGCCGGCTACGGGCGGGTCGGGCGGCTCGTGGGCGACATGTTGGAGCGCCACAAGGTGCCCTATCTGGCCATCGACATGGACCCTGTCCGGGTGGCCGAGGAGCGCAGGGCCGGCAGGCCGGTCTATTTCGGCGACGGTTCCTACCCCGAGCTCCTGCGCGCCTGCGGCATCGACCGGGCGCGGGCCCTCGTCATCACCCTCGATACGCCAAGCGCCATCGAGGCGGTGGTGGCCGCCGCGCGGCAGGAGCGCGCCGACATCACCATCGTGTCCCGCGCCCGGGACGCCCGGCACGCGGCCCAGCTCTACGATCTCGGCGTGGACGATGCGGTGCCGGAGACCATCGAGGCCTCGCTTCAGCTCAGCGAGGCGGTGCTCGCAGATATCGGCGTGCCCATGGGCCTCGTCATCGCCTCCATCCACGAGCGGCGGGACGAGTTCAGGGCGATGCTCCGGCGCGACGACCGCAAGCCCGAGCGGGCGGAATTCCGGGCGAGGCGGACCA
>DASQTM010000205.1:0-8456 GCA_035641875.1 Microvirga sp.
TGCCGCCAGCGTTCGTTCTGAGCCAGGATCAAACTCTCAAGTTGAAAGATTTGATCTCGACTTTAAATCTCTACGCAAATTGACAGAGTACCTTCCATCTTTGGGTTTCCCCAAAGCGGTGTACTCACCAAAGCATAGACACTTGGTCGATGTATCTTACAGCGATTGTCTCCAATCGCCCGCAAGGACACCGCCGCCTACGCTTCTCTTTCTCATCTTCACTTGTCAAAGAGCAGCATCTCGCGATGCATAACGACTTCCGAACACAACAGCGCCTCATCCCGGAATTTCCGGTCTGAGCCGCCACTCTGTCAGGGAAATCTTGGGACGGCCACTCTGTGGCCAAACCCGCGATGAACCTGATTTAAGATCATTCGCTTCGTTTGTCAACC
Source organism: Microvirga sp. (assembly GCA_035641875.1). Taxonomy (GTDB): domain Bacteria; phylum Pseudomonadota; class Alphaproteobacteria; order Rhizobiales; family Beijerinckiaceae; genus Microvirga. Next base: position 393 of record DASQTM010000205.1, read on the forward strand.
CCGGTTTCGCTTCTTTCGGAACCGGTTTCAACTTATCATCCGAAGATGATAGCCTCCACAGAACGAGCCTTGCTTCCCGACCGAGGTCGGGCGCTCCAGCCCGGTTTCCGAAGAGGTTTTTGGCGCCAGCCGCTTCAGCGACGGCGTCGATGGGCGGTATATAGGCCCGGTCCCGCGAGGCTGTCAACACGCTTATGAAAGTTTTTTGACACTGGCCGGAGAACCTGTGGAGTTAGGCGCTGGCCCTGCGGAGTTTGCCTGTCTTGCCTTACTGCAGACACAGTGCGGACCGAAGCAGCGAACCTGACAATGGCGCTTCGAACTCAAGGCGGACTGTCGGCAGCCCCTTCTCGGCCTGTGCGGCTGCCGCGACTTGTGCTAGAGCGCCTTGCCGTCAGCAGCCCTCTCACCGATCGATCTCATCATCGCCGCATGAGCCACCCTCCTCCAGATGACAATCGCGCCAGGAGCTCCCTTCGGGACGCTTTGCGCGCGTCGTCCGGCGTGGATCTCGGCCATGAGCCTCCCCTCAATCCGGAAGGCGGCGCGACTCCCGAGATCGACAAGCGCGACATCAACTTGCGCTGGCTCGGGGCCAGCGTTCTGACGGGCGTGACGGGCGCGGCGCTCATCGGAGCCTCCATATATATCGCTCTGGAAGGAGCCGCCACGTCAGCCCTGCCTCCAGAGAGGGCCTCCGTGGATATGATCCAGCGGTCCGGCGCGGGCGGGGAACGCCCCTCCAACCAGGCCCGCAAGGGCGACCGGCTGAACCTGACGGAGCCAGCGAACCTAGCCCGGCACAGCTTCAGGGCCCCCATGACGATCCGCAACGGCGACCGGGAAGACATTAAGGTCCGCCAGTTCGTGCGGGTGGCCACCAACCTGTCGCTGACCGCAGGCACCTACGCCACCGACATTCCCCGCTTCAACCCGATGCGTCTGTTCGCGGAGGACAGCCAGGAGCGGATCGAGCCGGTGCCGGAAATCTCGGACGCCGACGTTTCGGTGGTTCGACGCGATCTCGCCACCCTTCCGGTCGAGGCCAGCGCGCCCTCGCTCGCCGACAGCGACGTTTTTGCCATGCTGGAGGAGGAGCGCCGCATCTCCAGTGAGGCCGGACGCCGGGCGGCCGTGGCGATCCCCGCCCAGCAGATGCTGTTCCGGACCCTGCGGCATCCCGGGGAATTGGGCGATGCTCTGGGCTATGCCCGGGTTGTGGACGCGCCGTTCAGCACGATCGAGGTCCGGGTCGTGCCCGAGAATGTGACTAACCTGGCCAAGATCGAACAGAAGGCCGTCCCTCCTCTGGTCGAGGAGCGCGACGTCGTCCTTCGAAAAGGCGACACCCTCGAAACGGCCCTGCGCAGCTATGGCGCGACGCCTGAGCAGATCTCCGCCATCGCCGCAGCCCTGGCCGCCCGGATCAGGGTTGCGGGCCTGACAGAAGGCCAGCGCCTGCGGATCCTCATGGCCCCGGGCCCGCGTCTCGGCGATCCCAAGCAGGTGGTCCGCGTGCAGGTTTTCGGCGAACGGGGCCTGGAGGGAATCGCCGCCACGAACGACCGCGGCATCTTCGTGTCCGTCACGCCCCCCGCGGATCAGCTCGATCCGCAGAAGCCCGACGCTCCTGAGGAAGAGGACGAAGGCGGCAGCGGGGTTCGTCTCTATGAGAGCCTCTACGAGACGGCGATGAAGAACGACCTGCCCCGGGAGACGGTGGAAGAACTCATCCGGATCTTCGGCTATGACGTGGACTTCCAGCGCCGCGCCTCGCAGGGCGACAGCTTCGAGATCTTCTACGGCGCCGACGACGAGAGCGGAACGCCGGAGATCCTCTACACCTCCCTGACCGTCGGCGGCGAGTCGCGCCGCGTCTATCGCTACCAGGGGGAAGACGGCACCGTCGATTTCTTCGACGAGTCCGGGCGCTCCCTCAAGAAGTTCCTGATCCGCAAACCTATCTCTGACGGTATCCTGCGCTCGGGCTTCGGCTCCCGCTTCCATCCGATCCTGGGCTACAGCCGCCCGCATACGGGCGTGGACTGGGCCAATCGGATCGGCACGCCCATCATCGCGGCTGGCAACGGTACGGTCATCAAGGCGGAATGGGATTCAGGCTATGGCCGCCGGATCGAGCTGCAGCACACGAACGGCTATGTAACCGCCTATTCCCACCTGTCGGGCTTCGCCAAAGGCATCACGCCCGGCAGGAGGATCCAGCAGGGTCAGGTCATCGGCTATCTCGGAAGTACCGGCCTCTCGACAGGGCCCCACCTGCACTACGAAGTGATCATCAACGGCAGCTTCGTCGATCCGCTGAAGATCCGCCTCCCACGGGGGCGCGAGCTCGAAGGTCGCGGCCTTGCGGAATTCAAGCGGCAGCGCGAGCAGGTGGATGATCTGATGGCCCATGCCAGCGCTTCGGCCAGCCTCGCCCAGCGGGCCGAGTTGCGCTAGAGCATTTTCCGCAACACTGGATACCGGCTTTGCGGAAAACGCGTCACTCAAAGGAGATAGAGCGGTTTGCCTGAACCGAAGATCAGGCAAACCGCTCTAGAAGGCCATGCTCGAACTGCTCACGGTCGTCCTGCCGGTCTTCGGTCTGATCGGCATCGGCTACATCGCGCGCCGAACGGGCTTCGTGTCGGACAGGGTCGGCGACGGCCTGTCGGAGTTCGTCTTTGCTCTCGCCCTGCCTTGCCTGATCTTCCGCACCCTGGTCCGGGCGGAGATCCCGGCCGTGCAGCCCTGGGGCTACTGGATCTCCTATTTCGCCGGAGTCGCCGTCGTCTGGTTCCTGGCCACAATCCTCGGGCGACGCTTCTTCGGCCTGAGAGGGGTATCCGGCGTCGTCGCGGGCTTCTCCGCCGGGCAGGCGAATACCATCTTCGTCGGCATCCCCATGATCCTGAAGGCCTATGGCGATGCGGGCGCGGTTCCGCTGTTCCTCCTGATCGCAGTGCATCTGCCCGTCACCATGACCCTGGCGACGATCATGGCCGAGGGGCGGCAAGCCTCGCCTCTTGTGATCGTGCGGCGTCTCGCAACCCATCCCATGGTCGTGGGAATTCTGGCCGGCTCCATCTGCCGGCCGCTCGCAGGCTATGTTCCGGGGCCGTTCTGGCAGGTCGCCGAGCTGCTCGGAAGCGCGGCAGTGCCCTGTGCACTGGTTTCCATGGGCATCGCCTTGCGACGTTATGGGATCGCGAAAGGGTGGAAGCTGCCGGCCCTGCTGTCCGGGCTCAAGCTCGTCATCCACCCCCTCGTGGTTCTGGTTCTGACAACGCAGGTCTTCGACATGCCCCCCGTCTGGGCCGGGGTCGCGGTGCTGTTCGCCTCCTGCCCTTCCGGCATCAACGCCTATCTCTTTGCCGAGCGGTACGGCGAAGGGGTTGCGCTGGCCTCCAGCACCGTCACCTTGTCGACGATTCTGGCGCTCGGCACCACCCTCGTGTGGCTTTATGTGCTGGGGGTCGGCTGAGGCGCAAAGCCGAGGCGCAGCCTCACCTCCGCCGCCGTCGCGCCCCGCATCCGCAGGGCGCTCAGGGATTCGGACCGGCGACTCTTGGCCAGCTTGTCGCCCGTAGGGTCGAGCACGAGAGAGTGGTGGTGGTAGAGCGGCGCAGGCAGATCGAGCAGGGCCTGCAGCAGCACGTGCAGATCGGTGGCGGCCTCGAGATCTTGGCCCCGCACCACATGGGTGACGCCTTGCAGCGCGTCGTCGACCACCACGGAGAGGTGGTAGCTGGTTGGAACGTCCTTGCGCACGATCACCGCATCGCCCCAGCGCCAGGGGTCGGCCGTGACGCTGCTTGGGCGGTCTCTTCCATTGTCTCTGACATCTCCAGCATCGAACCGTTCATAGGAGTGGGGGCCGGGGAGAAGCCGGCGGGCTGCCGCCATATCGATCCGCCAGGCATGAGGTTCGCCCCAGGCGATCCGCTCCGCGACCTCTTCGGGCGAGAGAGATTTGCAGGCGCCCGGATAGAGGGGCGCGCCGTCCGGGTCGCGGGGCCAGGGCCGGCCGCTCTGAGCCTCCCGGCGGGCGACGGCTTCGCCGATCTCCTTGCGGGAGCAGAAGCAGGGATAGAGGACGCCCCTCCCCTTCAGCGTCAGGAAGGCGCCCCGGTAATCCTCGAAATGCTCCGACTGCCGCCGGACCGGCGTCTCCCATTCCAGGCCGAGCCAGGCGAGATCGTCATAGATCCCGGCCTCGAATTCGGGACGGCAGCGGGCGATGTCGATATCCTCGATGCGCAGGAGAAACCGGCCGCCGAATCGGCGGGCGCATTCATCGTTGAGCAGGGCCGAAAAGGCGTGCCCGAGATGAAGCCGCCCGTTGGGGCTGGGGGCAAAGCGGAAAACCGGCTTCGTCACGGATGCCTGCATGGGACAAAGGGAATGAACGGAATGGCCACCCTCCTCGAAACGGACGAGGTTCTCAAGAGGGGCCTCGACGCGCTGGCCCGGACCGATCCGGTCATGCGGGGCCTGGCGGCCAGGGGGATCGTCCCGGCGCTGCGCAAGCGCCCGCCGGGCTTCGAGGGGCTTGCCTGGATCGTCGTCGGCCAGCAGGTCTCCACCGCCAGCGCCGCGGCGATCTGGGGCCGCCTGCGCCAAGTGCTCGAGCCGGCCACGCCCGACGCCTTTCTGCGCCTCTCCGACGAGGACCTGCGCGCCGCCGGTCTCTCGGCCGGCAAGGCCAGAACCATCCGGGCCGTCGCCCGGGAGATCCTCGAGGGCCGGCTGCCCCTCGAGGGGCTCCATGAGGTTCCGGCCGACGAGGCCCATGGCCTTCTCACCCGGGTGAAGGGGATCGGCCCCTGGACCGCCGACATCTACCTGCTCTTCTGCCTCGGGCATCCGGACGCCTTCCCGAGCGGGGATCTCGCGGTCCAGGAGGCGGCCCGCCTCGCCTATGGGCTGGATGCCCGGCCCGACGCCAAGGCGCTCGCGGCGCTGGCGGAGCGCTGGCGGCCCTGGCGCGGCGTCGCCGCCAAGGTGCTGTGGGCCTATTACCGGGCGGCCAAGGCCCGGGAGGGCAGCCCCGTCCCCTGACGGGCGCCGGTCCCTTGACTTGGCGCTCCGTTCGGGCCTGCAATCCCATGGCGCTCGACGATCAATCGAAAGGTCCGCTCCTCATGGCTTCCATCGACGGCCCGCGCCTTGCCCCGAAATCCGGCCGGGCTCAGCAGCTCGTGGTGTTTCTCCACGGCCTCGGGGCGGACGGGAACGACCTGATCGAGCTGGGGCAGCAATGGCGGGACTGGCTGCCGGACGCGGCCTTCGTCGCCCCGCACGCCCCCGACGCCTGCGAGGGCGCGCCCATGGGGCGGCAGTGGTTTCCGCTCACCCTGCGCGACCCCAGGGAGTTCTGGCGCGGCACGACCTATGCGGCCCCCGGCCTCGACGCCTTTCTCGACCGGGAGCTCGCCCGCCACGGGCTGCCCGCCGCGAGGCTCGCCCTCGTCGGGTTCAGCCAGGGCGCCATGATGGCCCTGCATGTGGGCTTGCGCCGGCCGACGGCTCCGGCGGCGATCCTGGGCTATTCCGGCCTGCTGGTCCTGGAGGACGGCCGGGGACCCGAGAGCCTGACAACGGCGGCGCGGTCGAAGCCGCCGATCCTGCTGGTCCACGGCGACCGGGACGAGGTGGTGCCCATCGAGATGTTCTTCTTCTCCAAGGAGGCCCTGGCCGGAGCGGAAATTCCCTGCCAGTGGCACCTCTCCCCAGGCATCGGCCATGGGATCGACGGCGGCGGCCTGCGCCATGGCGGCCTGTTCCTCGCCCAGGCCTTCGGCCTCCCCCACCCGCCCGAGGGCTAGGCCCGGGCGGCCGCCAGAGCCTCTTGGGCCCCGGCCCTGAGCATGGCGGTGTCGCTCGCGATGGAGATGAAGTGGAACTCCTTGCGCGCAAGCTCGGCCGCCCGCGACCCGGAGGCCGCATAGACCGCCGCGAGCTTGCCTGCGGCCTTCGCCCGCGCGAGGGCATGATCGAGGGCCTGCTCCACCTCCGCGCCCGTCGGGTTGAGCTCCTGTCCCCCCGACAGGGCGATGGAGAGGTCGGACGGGCCGATGAAGACGCCGTCGATTCCGGGAACGGCCAGAATGCTGTCGATGATGTTCAGCGCCTCCCGGGTCTCCACCATGGCGAAGGTGACGGTCAGGTCGTTGGCGCGCTGGAAATAGGCGGCCGGCTGCAGGCCCGAGAGGGCCAGCGCCCCCTGGGGACCCCAGCTCCGCTCTCCCACGGGAGGGAACTTGGTGAAGCCCGCGAGGCGACGGGCGTCCTCGACGCTGTTGATCATCGGGGCGATCACCCCCGAGACGCCCGCGTCCAGGAAGCGCGACGCCGATGCGAAATCCCCGACCGGGATCCGGACCAGGGCGGGCTTTCCGGCCGCCGCGATCAGCGGCACCGCCCGCATGGCGGCGGCGAAGTCGATGGCGCCATGCTGCATGTCCAGGGTGATGGCGTCGAAGGCCTCGCGGGCCAGAAGGCCGGAAACGGAAGGCTCCGGCAGGCCGCACCAGGCGGACAGGACCGGGGAGCCACGCTGCAACAGGCTGCGAAAGGATGGATCGGTCAGCATGGCGCCCCTTCGATGTTTCGGGTTCTCGAACCGGCCCTGCGGCGCAGGGCTGTCCCTGCAACGCAGGGCCGGGCTTTAGCGGCCCGCCTTGATCTCTTCCACGGCGCGCCCCATCAGATCTCCCAGCGTGCGGGCCAGTTCGCTCTCGCCGACCGGCTTGCCGGCGCCGTCGAGATCCCGGCTCACCTTGCGCAGGACGTCCGCATCGCCCGCTTCCTCGAAATCCGCCAGAACGACGCTCTTGGCGTAGGCTTCGGCCTCGGCGTCCGTCTTTCCCAGCCGCTCGGCCACCCAAAGCCCGAAGAGCTTGTTGCGGCGGGCCGTCGCCTTGAAGCGCAGGTCCGCATCATGGGCGAACTGCTTCTCGAAGGCGTCTCTCCGGTCGTCGAAGCTGGGCATGGAATCACTCTCCTTGGGTTGTGTGCTCCTGCGATATAAGGGCGCATTCGCGCCGCCGCCAGTCGTCGCCATCTATGAAGATGAGCCACAACACCCTGCAACCCTGCAGCTTTCTCCCCGCGTTGTGCTTGTTCGAGGGATCGGATAGGTTGCCCCCAAGCGGAGCGCCGGTATCAAGCCGCGCCCACGCCGGCCGCGGATCTTAAATCTTCCATCCCCAAGGAGCCACGGCAATGGATTTTCTCAAACCACGGTACACGCCTATGAATCGTCGCCGTCGCATCTATGAGGGCAAGGCGAAGGTCCTCTATGAGGGCCCCGAGCCCGGAACGCTCATTCAGCATTTCAAGGACGACGCGACCGCCTTCAACGCCAAGAAGCACGAGGTGATCGACGGCAAGGGCGTGCTCACCAACCGGATCTCGGAATACATCTTCCAGCACCTGAACGAGATCGGCGTGCCGACCCATTTCATCCGCCGCCTGAACATGCGCGAGCAGCTGATTCGCGAGGTGGAGATCATCCCCCTCGAGGTGGTGGTGCGCAACGTGGCGGCGGGCTCGATGGCCACCCGGCTCGGCCTCGAGGAGGGCACGCAGCTGCCCCGCTCGATCATCGAGTTCTACTACAAGAACAACGAGTTGAACGACCCCATGGTGTCGGAGGAGCACATCACGGCCTTCGGCTGGGCCTCGCCCCAGGAGATCGACGACATCATGGCGCTCGCCATCCGGGTCAACGACTTCCTGTCCGGCCTCTTCCTCGGCGTCGGCATCCGCCTCGTGGACTTCAAGATCGAGACCGGCCGCCTGTGGGAGGGCGAGATGATGCGCATCGTCGTGGCCGACGAGATCTCCCCGGATTCCTGCCGCCTCTGGGACATCAAGTCCAAGGACAAGCTCGACAAGGACCGGTTCCGCAGGGACATGGGCGGGCTCGTCGAGGCCTACACGGAGGTCGCCCGGCGTCTCGGCATCATGACCGAGAACGAGAAGCCCGCCATGGGCGGCCCTCGCCTCGTGCAGTGATCGGGACGGCCGTTTGGAGCCTGCTGCAATGCCCGGCCCCTG
>DASQTM010000206.1:0-2078 GCA_035641875.1 Microvirga sp.
TTTCCGGATCGGGATCACCGGCACAAGGCCGGTGATGACGCGGGGATGTTGATGACGCGGGGATGTATGGAAGGGAAGCGCTTGATCGCGCACGGCTCCCTTGGCGTGGAGCGTCGCCGTTCCCATCTCTCCCGGCACGGAGGTGATCGGTGGACGCTGAGACGAAGACGACCAAGGCCGGCAGGATCAACGTCTATCGGCAGACGAGCGAGTTCCATCAGGCGCATGAGCACCAGAGCGCTTCGGCCGTTCTGCGCGCCGTGATCGACGAGGCCAAGGACGAGACGATCTCGATCCGCGAGATCATCGAGGCCTTCGGCGAGCGCGCCTTCGGCTTCGTGCTGATCCTGTTCTCCCTGCCCAATTGCGTGCCCGCCCCGCCGGGAATCGCCGGGATCGTCGGAACCCCGGTCATGATCTTCGGCATCCAGATGCTGCTGGGCCACAAGCACCCCTGGCTGCCGGGCTTCATCCGGCGCCGGTCGGTCTCGGTTGCGAAGTTCAAGCGCCTCATTGACATCGCCGAGCCCAAGCTCCAATGGGTCGAGAGCTTCTGCAAGCCCCGGCTGTGCCCGCTCTTCGGGCCGCTGGGCGACCGGGTCATCGGTCTCTTCGCCGTTCTGGTGGCCCTGTCGGTGCTGATCCCCTTTCCGGGCACCAACTTCCCGCCCTCCATCGCCCTGGTCATCGCGTCCATCGCCATCATGGAGGAGGACGGCTACCTGCTCATCATTGGCTACCTGATCGGCCTGGCGGGCCTGGCTTATACGGCGACGGTGCTGGGAGCCTCGTATCATCTCATCGTGGCGGGGTTCGCCAGCATGAGCGGCTGGCTCGGGTTCTAAAGGGGCTTGGCCTCCGGCCCTCTGCCGCCTTATAAGCCTGCCATCGTCAACACTTGTGGCCTGACGGGCGCTTGATCTTGAAGCCGCCCTCGGCCGCATCCTCGGAGGCCCGAATGGCCGGACATTCACAGTTCAAGAACATCATGCACCGCAAGGGCAGAGTGGACGCGGTGCGGTCCAAGGTGTTTTCCAAGCTCGCCCGGGAAATCACCGTGGCGGCCAAGATGGGCATGCCCGACCCCAACATGAACCCGCGCCTGCGCGCTGCGATCCTGGCCGCCCGGGCCGAGAACATGCCCAAGGACAACATCCAGCGCGCCATCAACAAGGCGGCGGGCAACGACGGCGAGAACTACGAGGAGATCCGCTACGAGGGCTACGGCCCCGGCGGCGCTGCCGTGATCGTCGAGGCCATGACCGACAACCGCAATCGCACCGCCTCGGACATCCGCTCCTACTTCACCAAGAGCGGCGGCAACCTCGCCGAGACCGGCGCGGTGTCCTTCATGTTCGACCGGGTCGGCTATATCGAATTCGGGCCCGAGGTGGCGGATGCCGACGCCATGCTGGAAGCTGCCATCGAGGCCGGTGCCGACGACGTGGTCTCCACCGAGAACGGCCATGAGATCTACTGCGACCAGGGCTCCCTCAACGAGGCGACCAAGGCGCTGGAGGAAAGGTTCGGCGAGCCGAAGGCCTCCAAGCTGGTCTGGAAGCCCCAGAATCCGGTTCCCGTGGACGACGAGGCCGGCGAGAAGCTCATGCGGCTCATGGAGACCCTGGAGGAGCACGACGACGTGCAGAACGTCTACGGCAACTTCGAGCTCTCGGATGCCCTGATGCAGAAGATGGCGGATTGATGTGAGCGAGCGCGTCCGCATCCTCGGCCTCGATCCCGGCCTGCGCAACACGGGCTGGGGCATCATCACCGTGGAGGGGACGAAGCTTTCCTTCGTCGCCTGTGGGGTCGTGACCTCGGACGGGGATCTGGAACTGGCTCTGCGCCTCAAGCAGCTCTACGACCGGCTGACGGACGTCATCCGGACCTGGACCCCCGACGAGGTTTCCGTCGAGGAGACCTTCGTCAACAAGGACGCCCAGGCGACCCTCAAGCTCGGCCAGGCCCGCGCCATGTCGCTGCTGGTCCCGGCTCTCCATGGCCTTCCGGTGGCGGAGTACGGCGCTAACCAGGTCAAGAAATCCGTGGTGGGCGTGGGCCACGCCGATAAGGAT
>DASQTM010000207.1:0-8680 GCA_035641875.1 Microvirga sp.
AGGTCGTCGGCGAGCGCATCAACGATCCGGTCCGAAAGGAAGGCGGCCTCTCCCCTGCCCGCCAGTTCATACCAGCGGTCGAGGATCTTCTCGCTTTCCTCGAGCCCTTTTGTCGTCCAGTCGATGGGCTGGCGGTAATGCGTGCGCAGCATATTGAAGCGCAGCACCTCGCCGGGCCAATCCTGCAGCAGTTCGTTGATGGTGAAGAAGTTGCCGAGCGACTTCGACATCTTCTCGCCTTCCACCTGCAGGAAGCCGTTGTGCATCCAGACATTGGCCATGCGCGGCGTGTCGAAGGCGCAGCAGGACTGGGCGATCTCGTTCTCGTGATGGGGAAAGACGAGATCGATGCCGCCGCCGTGGATGTCGAAGATCTCGCGCTCGGTCGGGTCGGCGCAGGCAAGCCGCCCCTCGAAGGCCTGAACCAAGTGCTTCCACGCCATGGCCGAGCACTCGATGTGCCAGCCGGGACGCCCCGGCGTCCGGATGCCGGCCGGCGACGGCCAGGCGGGGTCCTGCGGCCCCGAGGGCTTCCAGAGCACGAAATCCATGGGGTCGCGCTTGTAGGGCGCCACATCCACCCGCGCGCCGGAGAGCAGCTCGTCCAGGGAGCGCTTGGAGAAGGCGCCGTATTTCGGCGCGCGCCCGAGCCCCTGCATGACGGACACGGAAAAGAGCACATGCTCCTCGGCCACATAGGCCGCGCCGCGGGCGATCAGGCGCTCGATGATCATCCGCATCTCGTCGATATGCTCGGTCGCCCGGGGCTCGACGAAGCGCGGGGGCCGGCCGGATTCGTTCACGTCCCCCGGCATCAGCACGCCAAGGGCCTGGATGTCGGCATGGAACTGCTCTTCCGTCTTGCCCGTCACCACCCGGATAGCCTCGTTATGGGACAGTTCCGGATAATCCCGGGCGGCGCGCTCGTTAATCTTGTCGTCCACATCCGTGATGTTGCGCACATACGTCACGGCTTCCGCACCGTAAGCATGCCTCAGCAGACGAAAGAGAAGGTCGAAGACGATGATCGGGCGGGCGTTTCCGATATGAGCATAATCGTAAACGGTGGGGCCGCAGACATAGAGGCGCACGTTCTTCGGATCGATGGGGACGAAATCCTCCTTCGACCGGGTGAGCGTGTTGTAGAGCCGAAGCTGGGGCGCCATGAAACCAAAATCCCTATCAGGCCGCAGGCCGGAGGATGGTTTCGATCTTGGAATGAGAACGAGACGGCTCCAGCCAGCGAAATACGCTAGCCGCAAATAATCCCGGAAATGAGGATCGCTGCCGTGTTCATGGGAGAATCAATGCCTTGTCGGCCCAGGCGCGTCAAGGTTCCAGAATCGGTAAGCATAATTTTATTGCACAGGCGCATGAACCGCGTTCGCGGGAAGTGCGTTAGAGCTTTGTTCATCCAGCCTCGTGACTATACGTCACGAGTTCAACCAAAGAGGTCTTCGATGCGCCGCGCATATACCATGCTCGGATTGGGTACTGCTGTGTTCTTCGCGGCCGCGTCCCTGACGCTGCTCCCCAACGGCACTCAGGCCTCGTCCACCGAGAAGACCTTCATGGTTCCGGCCGCGGACGGCTATGGCGTCGCAGAATGCCTCATCTCAGACCGCGCATGTGGCCAAGTTGTGGCAGACAGCTGGTGCGAGGCCCAAGGCTACAGGAAAGCCGCTTCTTTCCGGCAGATCACCTCAGATGAGGTGGCGGGTGGAGTGCAGAAGGCGTCCCTCAGCCCCAAGGAACAGCCGGTCGCCATCACCTGCACGAACTGAAACCCAATCCGCGACGATCATCGGGTCGTACCTTGCCTCAACCCCTGGCGGAAGGAGGCATCGGCGCCAGCAGGGCCCGGGCTGTTTTCAGGACGGCTCTGGTCATGTCTTGCGTAAGAGGACCCACAATCCGGCTCTGTTGCCAGAATAAGGGCACTTCCAAAGGCAGCGACGGCTTCAGGGCCACGAGCCTGCCGGCGCGAAGATGCTCCTGGACCAGCGGCTCCGGGTTCATGCCCCACCCCAAACCTGCCAGAGCCGCATCGACGAAGGCCTGTGTTGAAGGCAGCCAGTGCAGCGGCGGGCGTATCTCGGCCTTGAACGCCTGTCTCAGCCACATTTTCTGCAACTGATCCTTCTGATTGAAGATCAGGCATGGCGCACGGGCCACATTCTCCTCGCTGAAACTGCCGGAAAACCAGCGCTCGACAAAACCGGGGCTCGCCGTCGCAACGTAGCGCAAAGCCCCCAATGGGTGGCAGTTGCAGCCCTGAATGGGTTTGCCGTGAGACGTCACCGCGGCCATGACCTCGCCGCGCCGCAACCAATCCGCACTGTAATCCTGATCATCCAGCACGAGATCGAAGAGGAATCCTTCCGTCTCCGCCATCGCCGGAGTGAACCAGGTGGCGAGACTATCCGCATTCACCGCGATGCGCAGCGTCACCGGGCGCGTTTCAGGCTGCAATCCGGGCAGAGACTGACGGAGGGCGCTTTCAAGCAGGGCAACCTGCTCCACATGCTGGCACAGGCGCTGTCCGGCCGCGGTCGCCAGGCAGGGTTGTCCGCGAACGACAAGGACGGCCCCGACCCTCTCCTCCAGCAGCTTGATCCTTTGGGAAATCGCCGAAGGCGTGACGTTCAGGTGCTGGGCGGCCTGTTCGAAACTGCCGGTCCGGACCACGGATGCGAGGGCCGACAGGAGAGCGTAGTCCAACATGGATAAGATTTTCTAATCTGAATTTAGATTGTTTAACTTTCCTAATCCAACGCGCCAGCATAGCAAAGGTCGAAATCCTTCGGACAATCGACATGACCGCCCCTCTCCTTGCCGGCTTCCTCCTCGGCCTCAGCCTCATCCTGCCCATCGGCGCTCAGAATGCCTTCGTCCTGCGCGCGGGGCTGCGCGGCGAGCATGTTTGGGCCGTCTGCCTGGCCTGCGCCCTCTCGGACGCCGTGCTCATCCTGGCAGGCGTGTCCGGCTTTTCCCGGATCAGCGCCCTCGTGCCTTGGGCCGAGACCGGCTTGCGCTATTTCGGCGCCGCTTTCCTTCTGATCTATGGGGCACGGAGTTTCATGGCTGCGGTTCGACCGGCGACCATGAGACCGTCGGAGGCTGCTCCGGTCGGCTTGGTTCGCATGGTGCTCACCTGCCTCGCCTTCACTTGGCTGAACCCACATGTCTATCTCGACACGGTGGTCCTCATCGGCTCGATCTCGACGCAGTTCACGGACGGCAAAGGATTGTTCGCCGCAGGGGCCACGCTGGCCTCCTTCACCTTCTTCTCCCTCGGCTATGGCGCCCGTCTGCTCAAGCCGCTCTTCGCCCGGCCAGTCACATGGCGTGTCCTCGACATCGCGATCGGGCTCATCATGTGGGTCACGGCCGCAGGGATTCTGCTGAGCGAGGGCTCTGCCTGAGAAAGCCCGCCCCTGCTCTTCCAAAACGTCCTACTTGTTCAGCCAATCCCCGCAAGCCTGGGGAGCCTCCGTGCCCCAGGGCATCAGCGGTACCGAGGAGGTCGAGTTCTTGGGCGACCCCTCGATGGGCCGGTCGGAATAGACCATGTAGACCAGAGTGTTGCGCTTCGGGTCGCAGCCGCGGACGATCTGCATTTTCTTGAAGATCAGGGAGCGGCGCTCGCTGAACACGATGTCGCCCTGGCCGAATTTCTGCTTGAAGCGCACCGGGCCGATCTGGCGGCAGGAGAGGGAGATGTCGGACACCTCCTCGGCGACCCCGAAGGTGCCGGACAGGCCGCCCCGCTCCGGGGTGGTGTAGTGGCAGGCCACGCCCTCCACCACCGGATCGTCGATCCCGTAGACCGCAAGCTTGTCGTCCGGGGTCAGCGCCCGCCAGACGGTGGATTTCTTGAAGATCAGGTCCGGTTCCTGCGCCGCAGCCCCGGAGGCTGCGCCGGTCACAAGAGCCAAGGCCAAGGCGATTCGAGCAAGCATGTGTCGGTCTCCCACAGACAAGCCGTTATGTAGGGACGGCTCGAAGGTTTCGCGAGGGGCGCGAGGGGCTTACTCGGGGTGGTGGCTGCACACGCAGATCTTGTTGCCGTCAGGATCGCGAAAGTAGGCGCCGTAATAGTTGCGGTGATACCGGGGCCGAAGGCCGGGGCCGCCCTCGTCCCGCCCGCCCCCATCCATGGCGGCGGCATGGCAGGCGTCGACCAGGGCCCGGCTTGAAGCGAGCAAGGCGATCATCGTGCCATTGCCGGTGGAGGGCTCTCCCCCGTCGAAAGGCCGGACGAGCAGGAACTGGGGCCGCCCGCCGGGCAGGCCGTACCCGACCATGCCGGTCCCTGAGAACCGCACCTCAAGTCCGAGAGGGGCCAATACGGCGTCATAGAACGCCTGCGCCCGAACAAGGTCATTTGCCCCGATGGTCGTATGGGAGTACATGCTGGTCCTCATCAGGCGTCGCCTCAAGGGAAAGGCTAGTCGGCTTTCCTCGGAGCGAGCAAGGCGTTAACCACATTAGGGTCAAATTCCAGCGTCAAACGACTCCGTCACGGGTTCCGGTTCTGCGATAGGCTTTATGACAAAGACATCTTTCCTCCGCTCCTTCTTCGCCTTGGCGGCCTTCCTGGCGGCGGGCCAGACGGCCCTGGCCCAATCGCCCGAGTGCCAGCGCTTCCGTGCGGAACTGGCGGCCCTCGACCGGGGCGGCGGAGGCGCGTCCACGGGTGCGATGCAGGCCCAGCGCGCCGAGATCAACCGTCTCGTCGGGTATTACCGCAATATCGGCTGCGAGCGGGGTCCCCTGGGCTTCCTCTCGGGCCCCGCGCCCGCCGAGTGCCCGGCCATCGCCCAGCAGATCCGGCAGCTGGAGGGCGGCTATGCCCGCCTGTCCGCGCAATCCGTCGATCCCGCAGATGTGGAATTCCGCCGCCGCCAGCTTCAGGCGGCGGTTCAGCAGACCTGCTCCACAGAGCCCCGCGGCTTCCTCGAATCGATCTTCGGCGCACCGCGTCAGCCCCAGCAGCAGCAGATCGCCCCCGAGGGACAGCCGATCATCTCCGACGAGCCCTCCCTCGGCGGCGGCCGTCTCGTCTGCGTGAAGACCTGCGACGGCTCGTTCTTCCCCTTGAGCGCCCCTCCGGGCGGCCGGCAGGGCGCGGACGAGATGTGCCAGGCGCTCTGCCCCGGCACGGAGACCGTCGCCTTCGCCTATCCGGGCGGCGACGACGGCCTCAACCGGGCCGTCGCCGTGTCCAGCAACAGGGCCTACACGTCTCTCCAGAACGCCTTCAAGTTCCGCAAGGCCTTCGATGAGAGCTGCGCCTGCAAGAAGCCGGACGAAAGCTGGGCCTTGGTCCTGCGCAAGGCCGAGAGCATGCTGGAGCAGCGCAAGGGCGACATGATCGTGACCGCCCAGAAGGCCGAGGAGCTGTCCCGTCCGAAGGCGGTTCAGGCCCGCAAGGCCGCCGAGAAGAAGGTGAACGACGAGGCCCAGGAAGCCGCCGCCATCGCGGCCGCCGCGCCGACCGCCAGCGGCGAGTCCGCCGGCATCGGTCCCCAGGCGATCGAGAACACCACCGTGATCGGCCAGGGCGAGGGACCCAAGCGCGAGGTCATCACCGGCGAGGGCGCCAAGAAGACCGTGCGAGTGGTCGCCCCCAATGTGATCCCGGTGCCGAACCCGAAGAACTGAGCCAGCCTCGGGTTCCGTACTCCGGTGGGCGGACCCTCGAAAGAGCTCGCCCATCGTCACCGACGCAATTTCAGCCTGCGGTTTCTCGTGCTATCAGACCGCGCATGAAACCGCTCGATTCCATGCAGGCCCCGCGCCCCGCCCGCGCTTCGGACCCCATCATCTCCGTCTCCGGGCTCCACAAGACCTACGCGTCGGGCTTCCAGGCCCTACGTCAGGTGGACCTGAATATCCGCCGCGGCGAGATCTTCGCCCTGCTGGGTCCCAACGGGGCCGGCAAGACGACCCTGATCAGCATCATCTGCGGGATCGTCAACCCGAGCGCCGGGAGCATCGTGGCGGACGGCCATGACATTGCGCGCGATTACCGGGCGGCGCGCACGAAGATCGGCCTCGTGCCGCAGGAGCTGACCACCGACGCCTTCGAGAGCGTGTGGGCGACGGTGAAATTCAGCCGCGGGCTCTTCGGCAAGCCGCCCAATCCGGCCTATCTCGAAAAGATCCTCAAGGACCTGTCCCTCTGGGACAAGAAGGACAGCAAGATCATGACCCTGTCCGGGGGCATGAAGCGCCGGGTGATGATCGCCAAGGCCCTGTCCCACGAGCCGAGCATCCTGTTCCTCGACGAGCCGTCGGCCGGGGTCGACGTGGAGCTGCGGCGTGACATGTGGAACATGGTCCGGTCCTTAAGGGAGAGCGGCGTCACCATCATCCTGACCACCCACTACATCGAGGAAGCCGAGGAGATGGCCGACCGGATCGGGGTGATCAGCAAAGGCGAGATCATCCTGGTGGAAGACAAGACCCTGCTGATGCAGAAGCTGGGGAAGAAGCAGCTGACCCTGCACCTGCAAAGCCCCCTCGCGGCCCTGCCGCAGGGCCTGCAATCCCCTCATCTGCAGCTCTCGGCCGAGGGGACGGAACTCGTCTATACCTTCGACGCGCAGGGCGAGGAGACCGGCATCGCGGGCCTCCTGCGCCGGCTCAACGAGCACGGCATCGACTTCAAGGACCTTCAGACCTCCCAGAGCTCGCTCGAGGAGATCTTCGTCAGCCTGGTGAGGGGACGGCCATGAACCTTTACGCCATCAAGGCCATCTACCTCTTCGAGATGGCGCGCACCTGGCGCACGCTGATGCAGAGCATCGCCTCGCCCGTGCTGTCCACCTCGCTCTATTTCATCGTCTTCGGCTCGGCCATCGGGTCGCGCATGGCGCAGATCGACGGGGTGAGCTACGGCGCGTTCATCGTGCCGGGGCTGATCATGCTGTCCATCCTGACGGAAAGCATCTCCAACGCGTCCTTCGGCATCTACATGCCGAAATTCACCGGCACCATCTACGAGATCCTCTCGGCCCCGGTCTCGGCCTTCGAGACGGTGGTCGGCTATGTGGGAGCGGCGGCGAGCAAGTCGGTGATCATCGGCCTGATCATCCTGATCACGGCTCGCCTCTTCGTGGACTTCACCATCGTTCACCCCCTGTGGATGATCGCCTTTCTGGTGCTGACCTCCGTGACCTTCAGCCTCTTCGGCTTCATCATCGGCATCTGGGCCGACAGCTTCCAGAAGCTGCAGATCGTGCCCCTGATGATCGTGACGCCCCTGGCCTTCCTCGGAGGCAGCTTCTACTCGATCAACATGCTGCCGCCGTTCTGGCAGACC
Source organism: Microvirga sp. (assembly GCA_035641875.1). Lineage (GTDB taxonomy): Bacteria > Pseudomonadota > Alphaproteobacteria > Rhizobiales > Beijerinckiaceae > Microvirga. Next base: position 7,331 of record DASQTM010000207.1, read on the forward strand.
CTCGCCCTGTTCAATCCGGTGGTCTATCTGGTGAGCGGCTTCCGCTGGAGCTTCTACGGCGTCTCGGATGTGGGCGTCGGCGTGAGCCTGGCCATGACCTTCGCGTTCATGGTGATCTGCCTCGCCGCCGTCTGGTGGATCCTGCGCACAGGGTACCGGATCAAGGCCTGATCCGCCGGATCACGCTTTTTGGCCAGACAGCCTTGCCCGTGCCCGCTCCGGGCCGATGAGCGGCAGGAGCGCCGCCAGTTCCGGGCCATGATCCAGGCCGGTGAGCGCGAGGCGCAAGGGCATGAAGAGCGCCTTGCCCTTCGCTCCTGTCCTGGCCTTCACGGCCTCCGTCCAGGCCTTCCAGGTCGTCGCATCCCAGGGCGCATCCGGCAGCGCCTCCATGGCCGCGGCGATGAAGGCCCTGTTCTCGATGACGGGCGTGACCGGACCCTGCACCACCTTGGCCCATTCCGCCGCATCCTGAACCTTGACGAGGTTGCCGCGCACGGCAATCCAGAAGGCCTCGCCCGCATCCGCCCCCAGGGCCGCCAGCCGCTCGCGCACGGCCTCATAGGGCATGTCGTGGATGAGCCGGGCGTTCAGGTGCTCCAGCTCCTGCTCGTCGAACTTGGCCGGCGCGCGGGAGATGTGGGAGAAGTCGATGAGGCGGGCGAGTTCGTCGAGATCCGCCACGGGCCGCACCGCTTCCGCCGAGCCCACGAGAACCGCAAGGGACGCCACCGCCTGGGGCTCGAGGCCCGCATCCCGCAGGCCCTTGATAGAGAGGTGGCCGAGGCGCTTGGAGAGCCCCTCGCCGCTTGCCGTGATCAGCAGGGAGTGATGGGCGAAGACGGGAACCGACGCGCCCAAGGCCTCGAAGATCTGGATCTGCACCGCCGTGTTGGTGACGTGATCCTCGCCCCGGATCACATGGGTGATCTTCAGGTCGATATCGTCCACCACGGACGGCAGGGTGTAGAGATAGGTCCCGTCCTCGCGCACCAGCACGGGATCGGACAGGGAGCTGCAATCCACATGGCACTCGCCGCGCACGAGATCCTTCCAGGCCACATTGGTAGGGTCGAGTCGGAAGCGCCAATGGGGCCTGCGCCCCTCGGCTTCGAGGGCCGCCCGCTCCGCCTCCGAGAGCTTGAGGGCGGCGCGGTCGTAGATCGGCGGCAGGCCGCGGGCGAGCTGGCGCTTGCGGCGGAATTCCAGCTCCTCCGGGGTCTCGTAGCAGGCATAGAGGCGCCCGACCGCCTTCAGCCTCCCGGCCGCGTCGCCATACAGCTCGAACCGCTCCGACTGGCGCACGATCATGGCGGGCGGAATGCCGAGCCAGCGGAGATCCGTCTCGAT
>DASQTM010000208.1:0-3859 GCA_035641875.1 Microvirga sp.
TCAAGCTGATGACCGCAGTGGGACTTGTGGAGGTCTCGCGCACCGGCGTCGCCGCCATGGCGCGCGGCGCGGAAGGCATGTGAGCTTTTAGCCCCTGAAGTCGCTTTCCTTCAGAAATGCATCCTCGTCCGGAGTGGTCTCGCGCCCGAGGATGTGGTTGCGGTGGGGGAAGCGGCCGAAGCGGGCGACGATGCCGTGGTGGTGGCGCGCCCACTTGATGGATTCCTCGTCGCCCAGGGCCTCGTTGAGGGAAACCGAGCGCTCCTGGTGCCGCAAGGATTCGGAATGCATGAAGGGCAGGTAGAAGAAGCGGCGGAACTGCGGCTCCACCCGGCCGTCATAGCCGCGCTCGATGGCCCGGTCGGCGGTCATCAGGGCGACCGGGTCGGTCTTGTAGGTGTCGCGGCTCCCCCGGAACATGTTGCGGGTAAACTGGTCGAGGAGCAGGATGACTGCGAGCGAGCCCTCGGTGGTGAGCTCCCACTCGTTGAGGTCGCCCCGGGCCGCGGCCTCGTAGGTGGGCATGAAACGCTCCCGGCAGGCCTGGTCGAAGGCTTCGTCCTTCGAGAACCACCGGTCCGGTCCGGCTTCACGCCAGAAGGCGAGAACTTCTTCGGGGGTGGCGAGGCGCTCCATGCGGCGTGATCCTTCTGGCAGGGACATGCTTGAAAGGGACAGGAAGGCCATCTAGAGCAGCGGAGGGCGGTTTGAACCTGTCGGGCTCGGGCCGTTTGCGGGTGGACCGGCGGCTTTGCCCTGCATTGTGTGCAGGCAGGGGCGGCAGTTTTGCTACAAGCGCCACCTTGTCAGCGCAGTTTTATTCGCTAAAAGCGGCGCCGGACACAAGAAATGTTGCTCACATCTGCTCAGATTGGCGCAGCTTCAACGAAGGCCGGGGGATCCCCCACTAGATAAGGACTTGGGACCATGCGCGTCTATTACGATCGCGATGCAGATATCAATCTGATCAAGGGCAAGAAGGTTGTCATCGTCGGCTACGGCAGCCAGGGCCACGCCCATACCCTGAACCTGCGCGATTCCGGCGTGAAGGACATCGTCGTGGGGCTGCGCAAGGGCTCGCCCTCCGCCGCCAAGGCCGAGAAGGCCGGCCTCAAGGTCATGGAGGTGGCCGAGGCCGCCAAATGGGCCGACGTGGTGATGATGCTCACCCCGGACGAGCTCCAGGCCGACATCTACCGCAACGAGCTTCACGACAACATGAAGGACGGCGCGGCGCTGCTCTTCGCCCACGGCCTCAACGTGCACTTCAACCTCATCGAGCCGCGCAAGGACCTGGACGTGCTCATGGTCGCCCCCAAGGGCCCCGGCCACACGGTGCGCTCGGAGTACCAGCGCGGCGGCGGCGTGCCGACCCTCATCGCAATCCACCAGGACGCCACCGGCAACGCCCATGACATCGCGCTCTCGTACGCCTCCGCCAACGGCGGCGGCCGCGCCGGCATCATCGAGACCACCTTCAAGGAGGAGTGCGAGACCGACCTGTTCGGCGAGCAGGTGGTGCTCTGCGGCGGCCTCGTGGAGCTGATCAAGGCGGGCTTCGAGACCCTGACCGAGGCGGGCTACGCCCCCGAGATGGCCTATTTCGAGTGCCTGCACGAGGTGAAGCTCATCGTCGACCTCATCTACGAGGGCGGCATCGCCAACATGAACTACTCGATCTCCAACACCGCCGAATACGGCGAGTACGTCACCGGCCCGCGCATCATCACGGCCGAGACCAAGGCGGAGATGAAGCGCGTCCTGGAGGACATCCAGTCGGGCAAGTTCACCCGCGACTGGATGCTGGAGAACAAGGTCAACCAGACCTCCTTCAAGGCCACCCGCGCCCGCAACGCCGCCCATCCCATCGAGGACGTGGGCTCCCGCCTGCGCGACATGATGCCGTGGATCAAGGAAAAGGCGCTCGTCGACAAGAGCCGGAACTGATCGGCTCAGCCTGACGGGTGGATTCCCCTCCGCTTCGCTCCGGCCGGGAATGACACAGGACGGTACCGCTAGGTGTCATCCCCGGCGGCCGAAGGCCGGGAAGGGGATCCACTGCGTCGGCACGCGAAAAGGGGCGGGTTTTCCGCCCCTTTTGCATGTCAGCTTCGCCCAAGCCCTACTGCTTGTTGCTCTTGGTGTTCTGAGCCTTGTTGTTGTCCTGCTTGCCGGGATCGAGGCTCTTCTTCGTGGTGCCGCCGGAGCCGCGCGCATGATCGTCGAGGTGCTTCTTGCTCTCGGCGGAGTTGTCGCCGTTCATCTTGCCTTTGCCCATCGGGACCTCCATGGTTTGAGGGTTAATCGCCCCTGGGAGCCGGGGTTCCCACAAAAACCTACCAGACCAGGAGATGCGCCAGTCCCGCGCCGGGGGCGAGGATCACGAAGGCCCAGACCATGGCGGAGGCCAGATTGGCCGCCTGGAACAGCACGCCGGGCATGAGGAAAATCCCTGCGATCAGGGCGATCACCGCCCGGGTCGGCCCGAAGAAGCGCCCCAGAAACACCGCCCAGGGGCCGAAGCGCAGGAAGAAGCGCTCCCCCCGCTCGATCAAGCCCGGGTTGCGCGACAGGGGCCATATCCCGTAGGCCGCCTTCTTGTAGCGCTGCCCGATGGCGAAGGACAGCCAGTTGCCCAGCGCCGCGCCGCAGACGGCGCCCGCCCAGGCCTGCCAGAACGGGATCCCGGCGGCGGCCAGGATGAAGCCCACGGCGATCAGAAGGGTCATGGTCGGCAGCAGCAGGGACACGAAGGCGAGGGACTCTCCGAAGGTCATGAGGGCCAGTACGAAGGGCGCCCAAGCCTGATGGGTCTGCACGAACTGCACGACGCTGTTCTTGAGAAGCTCGATGTCCATGCCCGATCCCGGCTTTCCGCCAGAGGCCAATATGGGAACTCCGGAAGAAAACAAGGACCTGGGGAAAACAAAGACCCAACTGCCGTTGTGATGGATAGCATCACATCACGCAATTTGAAGCGAGGCCTTCGATGCGCTAACCGAAGGAGGGAAGGGGGCGCTTGCCATGAACGTTCTGTCGATCCAGTCCCATGTGGCCTACGGCCATGTGGGCAACGCCTCCGCGGTGTTCCCGATGCAGCGGCTCGGGGTGGAGGTCTGGCCCGTACATACGGTGCAGTTCTCGAACCATACCGGCTACGGCTCCTGGAAGGGGCGGGTGTTCGACGGGCCGGCCATCGAGGAGCTGGTGGAGGGCATCGCCGAGCGGGGCGTGCTGGAGCACTGCGATGGGGTGCTCTCGGGCTATATGGGCTCCGCCGACATCGGCAACGCGATCCTGTCCGCCGTGGCGCGGGTGCGGGCGCTCAACCCGCGCGCTCTCTATTGCTGCGATCCGGTGATCGGCGATGTGGGCCGCGGCGTCTTCGTCCGTCCGGGCATTCCGGAATTCATGCGGGAGCAGGCGGTTCCGGCCGCCGACATCGTGACCCCGAACCAGTTCGAGCTCGATTATCTGTCCGGCCTCACGACGCAGACCCTCGCCGATGTCAAGCAGGCCGTCGCGGCCGTGCAGGCGATGGGTCCCAAGGCGGTGCTCGTCACCTCAGTCGAAACCCAGGAAACGCCCTCCGACTCCATCGACCTGATCGCCGGCGAGGGCGGGCGCTTCTGGCGGGTGCGCACGCCGAAGCTGTCGCTCAGCGTCAACGGGGCAGGGGATGCCATCGCGGCCCTGTTCTTCGTGCACTACGCCCGCGCCGGTTTCGCGCAGGCCGCCCTTGCCGAGGCCTCGGCCTCCATCTACGGCTTGCTCAAGCGCACGGAGGAGGCGGGTTCCCGCGAGATCCTCACCATCGCGGCGCAGGACGAGTTCGTGTCCCCGACCCATCGCTTCAGCG
>DASQTM010000209.1:0-5160 GCA_035641875.1 Microvirga sp.
TTTGGCGGCGGTTCCTGTGGAGTTCCGCCGCAGCCCTCAACGCAATAAGCCTTGTGGAGCGGCCCGGACTGGCTAGGTCCGCCGATGAGTATCAGCTCTGGACCGTGGCGGAGCGCTTCTGGGCCGTCCAGCGGCCCGAGCAGCCGAGCATGCCGAGCTGCCAGGTGCCCGAACCGGACTTGCCGTTCAGGCGGCCGTTGGCGTCGACCCTGGCGATGCTGCGGCGGATGTCGAGATCGACCGTGCCGTCGGGGCCGACCCGGCCCGACACGGTGGTGGGGGAATCGCCGGGGGCGAGCAGGTAGCGCACGGTCCCGTTCTCGATGGCGATGGAATAGCTGTAGCTGCGGTCGCAGAGGCCGGAATCCGTCACCATCTGGACGCTCCAAGTGCCGTTATGCAGGTTGGCGGGGGCAGCCCAAGCGCCGCCGGTCAGGGTCAGGCCGAGACCCAGCGCCATGGCTGATTGTTTCGCGAACGTCATGGAACCGTGCTCCTCCCGGTCTCAAAGCCCGAGAGAGACCCAGGGCTCAAGCGCAGGCCTTGTCGAGGGCCCTGCTCAAAGCCTTGAGGGTGTCGCACCCGGCATAGATGAAAGTGGTGATGCCCGCCCGGGTCAGCTGATCTTCGCGTTCCCCTGGGCGTCCAGCCAGAGAGATGAGAGTCGATCCGGCGTTTCGCAAGGTCTCTGCGGCCTGAATGGCGTGAGTTTCATAAATTTCATCTGTCGAACAGATGCATGAAAGCTTGGCTTGACTGTCGATATAGTCTTGCCGAAGCTTATTCTGGTCCGAGAAACCATCGTTGGTAATGGCTTCTATTCCGCCGGCCTCGAAGAAATTCTTTGCGAAGGCCGCGCGGGCGCTGAACGCCGCAGGGGGGCCGAGATTGGCGAGAAACACCTTCGGGCGCGTGCCCGTACGAGCGAGATGGGCATCGGCCAGGTCGCGCAGGCGCTCGAACGGCTCCGCCGCGCGGGTGGAGGGCAAGGGGACGACCGCCACGGGCGAGGGGCCTGCGGCCGCGCCGGCGAGCTGTGGCAGGCCTGCGCCCTGCGCGGCCATCTGGACGAGGGCCGAAAACGAAACCTCGGTGCTCGTCTGTGCCGGGCGCGCGCCGTTCTTCCCCTCCCCCTTGTGGGGAGGGGTGGGGGTGTTTGCGCTGGTCTCTGATAGGCTATCGCTCACACCACCACCTACCGCCACGTCGGCCTCGTTGAGGTTCGGGAACTCGCTCGTGCCGGTGATCGGCTCCTTGCGGGTGGCCACCGCCTTGTCCCGCTGCGCCTTGATGGTGGCGATGCGCTCCTGCAAGGCGCTGCGCTTCAAGCTCTCCAGAATGCCGCCCTCGCCCTCGATCTCCTGGAAAAGCTCCCAGGCCCGCTCGCAGAGCGCATCGGTGAGCGCCTCGAAGCCGCCTGCGCCGGCGGCCGGATCGGCCACGCGGGCGAGGTTGGCCTCGTCGAGCAGGATGATTTGCGTATTGCGGGCGATCCGTCGGGCGGACGGGTCAGGGAGCCCTAAGGCTGCGGTGAAGGGCAGGACCGTGATGGCGTCCGCCCCTCCGACCCCGGCCGAGAAGGTGGCGATCGTCGTGCGCAGCATGTTGACCCAGGGGTCGCGCCGGGTGGTCATGCGCCAGGCCGTCTCCGCATGGAGGCGGATCGGCTTCGGCTCGAGGCCGCAGGCCTGCTCCACCCGCGCCCAGAGACGGCGCAGGGCGCGGAACTTCGCCACGGTCAGGAATTCGTCCGCATCCGCGACCAGCAGGAAGGCCAGAGAGTCGCGGGCCGCGTCCAGGCCGTGCCCATGAGCCTCCAGGCCGCGCAGATAGGCGAGACCGGTGGCGAGCACGGCCGCCAGCTCCTGCGTCTCGCTTGCACCGGCCTCGTGGTAGACACGGCCATCGGCCAGAAAGACGCGGCCCTTGAAGCCGCGCCCGGTCAGATCGGCGAGAGTGTCGCCCATGCGGTGGGCCACCGCATCCCAGGAAGCCGACATCCTGCCGAGCGACGCCATCGCGCCCACCGGGTCGAGGCCGAGATCGACGGAAAGGTCGGAGAGCTTGTGCCCGCGCCGCTCGGCGAGCGCCAGAACCATCGCCGCGATCTGCCGCCCATGCCCGCCGGCATCGAGGCGCAGGTGGATCAGGTCGAGCATCACGCCGGACAGGGCCCGGTCGAGATCGTCGAGCGAATCGACCCTCACCCCGAAGCCCCGGGAGGCGGGAGCCTTGCGGATGACGAGGGTCAGAGCATCCGCGCCGCCTTCGAGATCCAGGAGGGCGAGCTCGTTGGCCTTTGCCGGGTCGGGATGGTCGACCCGCTGCGAGACAAGCCAGCGGCCCGCCTGCTCGCGCGCCACCGGCGCAGCGCCTTCGGCCTTGGGATAGAGCGGCTGGACGGCGATGCCGTCATGGGTCTTGCCGACCAGCTTCCTGCCGAAATCCGCGCCCTTCAGCACGCCCTCCACGAGCTTGAGCCATTGCTCGCGGGTGGCTTGAGGGAAGTCGGCCGCCAAGGTCAGGTCATCCATTGGGTCGTCCTCGTCCGCAGGAACTTGCGCGGGACGATACCGGGTCGAGGAGGTGGTGCAAATGCCCCAAAGGGCGGGGTCGGCGCCAGCTTGCCCCCTCGCCCTTGTGGGGAGAGGTAGGGGCGGGGGTGGTCCGACCGGGTGAGAGGGGTTGAGAATCAGGCGCTGTATCGGCCTCTCACTGTTGCAATGATATGCAGAGCTTTGACCCTACAACCCCCACCCTTTGTCCCTCCCCGCAAGGGGGAGGGAAGAGCGAGCGACATTCTGAAGACGTCGCTGTAGACCGGAGAGATGGAAGGCTCACACGAACTGGGACAGCCCGGGGATCGAGCCGACGATAGGGCCCATCACGTCCTCGCCGGCCTTCTCGCGGCCATAGGCGAAGAGCTCCTGGCCCAGCGGCTGCATCTGGCCCATGGAGACTCCTGCGCCCATGAGCTGGCCGCCCAAGGCCATCACGCCGCCGCCCATGGAGCCCACCATTCCCATGAGGCCGCCGCTTGCGCCGGTCTTGGCCTGTTCGATGGCGTCCATGGCGCCGGGCAGGGATTGGATCAGCTGGTTGACCTCGTTTGGCGGCCCTTCCTTCTGGAGGTAGCCGAGGATGATGCCGATGGCCTTGCGGGCGGTGGCCTGGTCGAGGCCCGTCTTTTCGGTCACGCGGGCGATGAGCTCTTCCATCTGATTCTCCTGAAAAACCGTGATGGACGCGATACTTCGGCCTGAAAGGCGTGAAATCAAGGAGCCGCCGGAGTGGAAACCGGCCGCATTGTTCCCTATGACATAGGGGAAGCTGGAGAGACACGATGCTCGAAGACGGGAAGATCTTCATCGGCAAAAGCACCAAGCCGGAATATCTGGATTTAAGGCTCGCCAATCGCCACGGCCTGATCACCGGGGCGACCGGCACGGGCAAGACGGTCTCGCTCCAGGTGCTGGCGGAAGGGTTTTCCAACGCGGGCGTCCCGGTCTTCGCCGCCGATATCAAAGGCGACCTGTCAGGCATGGCCGCGCCGGGCAACGGCAAGGAACCCCTGGTCAAGCGCGCCCAGGAGATCGGCGTCGAGTACGTGCCGGACAAGTTCCCCGTCGTGTTCTGGGATCTCTTCGGCGAGCAGGGGCACCGGGTGCGGGCGACCATGTCCGAGATGGGGCCGCTGCTGCTCTCCCGGCTTCTCGATCTGAACGAGACGCAGGAGGGCGTGCTCAATATCGCCTTCCGCATCGCCGACGAGCAGGGCCTCCTGCTCCTCGACCTCAAGGATCTGCGCGCGCTTCTCCAACTCATCGCCGACAATGCGGGAGAGCTCACGACCGCTTACGGCAACGTGTCCAAGGCGACCGTCGGCACGATCATGCGCCAGCTTCTGGTGCTGGAGAACCAGCAGGGCGACGAGTTCCTCGGGGAGCCCGCCCTCGACATCAGGGACCTGATGCGCACGGACCGGGACGGGCGCGGCGTGGTCAACATCCTGGCGGCGGACAAGCTCATGGCCAATCCGCGCCTCTACGCCACCTTCCTCCTGTGGCTGATGTCGGAGCTGTTCGAGGAACTGCCGGAGGTGGGCGACGTGGATCAGCCCAAGCTCGTGTTCTTCTTCGACGAGGCGCATCTTCTCTTCAACGACGCGCCCAAGGCCCTCGTCGAGACGGTGGAGCGGGTCGTGCGCCTCGTCCGCTCCAAGGGGGTGGGCGTGTATTTCATCACCCAGAACCCCATGGACATCCCGGAATCGATCCTGGCCCAGCTCGGCAACCGGGTGCAGCACGCGCTGCGCGCCTATACCCCGCGGGAGCAGAAGGCGGTGCGCGTGGCGGCGCAGACCTTCCGCCAGAACCCGGCCTTCCAGACCGAGAAGGCCATCACGGAACTCGGCGTCGGCGAGGCCCTGGTCTCGACCCTGGAAGGCAAGGGCTCGCCCTCCGTGGTGGAGCGGACCCTCGTGGCGCCGCCCATGGCGCAGGTCGGGCCCATCGAGCTGTCCGAGCGCCAGCAGATCCTGGGGTCAAGCCCCATGAAGGGGAAATACGATCAGCCGGTCGATCCCGAATCGGCCTACGAGATGCTGGCCAAGCGCGCCGAGCAGGCGGCCACCGACGCGAAAGCCGCCGAGGGCGGAGGCGGCATCCTCGACATGATCGGCGGCCTCTTCGGCGCGGGTACGCAGCGGAAGGGATCGATGAGTGTGGGCCAGAAGGTCGCCCGCGAGGTCACCCGCACCGTGGTCAACCAGACGGTCGGCAACATCGCCGCCCAGATCGGCAAGTCCATCGGCGGCCGCCAAGGCGGCTCCATCGGCAGAGCCATCGTGCGCGGGACCCTGGGCGGGTTGCTGAGGCGATAGGCTCAAGCCGGTGCCCTGGCTCCCATGACAGGAGACATCCGCCCCGCCGGTTCCGATGACCTTGCCGCGGTCGAGGCCATCGTCCGATCCGCCTATGCGCGATACGTCCCGCTCATCGGTCGCAAGCCCGGACCTATGCTCGACGATTATCGGGCATCAATTGGGAAGGGGCATGTCCATGTCCTGTCCGACGAGGGCGGCATTTGTGGAATCCTCGTCCTCATTCCGGAAGAGCATGCGATGCTCCTCGATAATCTCGCCATACGTCCCAACGCGCA
>DASQTM010000210.1:0-9088 GCA_035641875.1 Microvirga sp.
CGCCTCGCCCGAGGCCAGATCCTTCGCCTCCGCGGCGGGCACGAGGGCTGAGAGGCGCACGCCCGCGCAATCGGCGATCACCCGCCGGATCGCGCCCTGATACTGCACCTCGACGCAGATTCCGTCCGCATGAAGACGCCCCGGCTCGATCCCGCTGCCGGCGGGCCGAACCGCAATCGCCTCCGGACGCAAGCTCGCGAGCCGCGCCGGGCCGCCGAAGCGGGCGGCGACCGCCGGTTCGAGCACGTTGGACCCGCCGACGAAATCGGCCACGAAGCGGGTCTGCGGCCGCTCGTAGACCTCTTCCGGCGTTCCCACCTGCACGATGTGCCCGGCGTTGAACACGGCGACCCGGTCGCTCATGGAGAGCGCCTCGCCCTGATCGTGGGTGACGAAGATGAAGGTGAGCCCGAGCGCCCGTTGCAGCGCCTTGAGTTCGACCTGCATCTCCTCCCGCAGCTTGAGATCGAGCGCCCCCAGGGGCTCGTCGAGGAGCAGCACCTTGGGCCGGTTCACCAGGGCGCGGGCCAGCGCCACCCGCTGGCGCTGGCCGCCGGAGAGCTGGGGCGGACGCCGGGCCTCGAACCCTAAGAGCTTGACGAGGGCGAGGGCCTCGCGCCCGAGCCTTTCCCGCTCGGCCCTGGCGACGCCGCGGATGCGAAGGCCATAGGCGACGTTGTCGAGAACGTTGAGGTGGGGAAAGAGCGCATAGTCCTGGAAGACCGTGTTCACCGCCCGGCGATAGGGCGGAACCCCGGACACGGGCTCGTCGAAGATGCTGATCTCGCCCGCATCGGGCTGCTCGAACCCGGCGATGAGGCGCAGGCACGTGGTCTTCCCCGAGCCGGACGGACCGAGCATGGAGAAGAACTCGCCGGCGCGGATCTCGAGATCGAGGCCGTCCACCGCCTTCACCGCGCCGAAGTGGCGGGCGACGCCCCTGAAGCGGACGGCGCATCCCTTCGCAGACGCGACAGGATGGGCCGCAAAGGTGTCTTGCGGTCGCGTATGCACGGACATGACAGGCGCTCCGGAGGTCAGATTCCGCCTCCCTTGATCGGGCCGAGGACGATCCAAAACCGTCCTCGGCTTCTCAGCATTTCTCTTCGCGTCAGGCGCTCAGCGCCCGCCGAGGATGGCGATGTAGTCGGTCACCCAGCGGTAATAGGGCACGCAGCCCTCGGACTGGGTGGCGCATTTTGCGACAGGCGTGCGCCAGAACTTGATCTTCTCGAAGTTGCCCATGCCGTTGGTTTCGCAGCCGCCGGCTCCGAGCAGTTCGTTGTCCTTGCAGGCGGCCGGCACCGACGGCACCGAGCCGAACCAGGAGGCGAGATCGCCCTGCACCTTGGGGCTCAGGGAGTGTTCGAGCCACATATAGGCGCAGTTGGGATGCGGCGCGTCCACATGCATCATGGTGGTGTCGGCCCAGCCGGTCGCTCCCTCCTCCGGGACGGTGCTGGCGATGGGCTTGTTCTGGCTCTTGAGCAGGTTGACCTGGAAGGGCCAGGAGGAGGATGCCACCACGCCCTCGTTGGTGAAGTCGTCCACCTGCACCATGGCGTCGTGCCAGTAGCGCTGGACGAAGACGCGCTGCTTGCGCAAGAGGTCGAGGGCCGCCTTGTACTGCGCCTCGGTGAGCTCGTAGGGGTCCTTGATGCCGAGCTGCGGCTGGTGCTTCATCAGATAGAGCGCGGCGTCGGCGATGTAGATCGGGCCGTCGAAGGCCTGCACGCGGCCCTTGTTGGACTTGCCGTCGGGCAGGGTGGTTTCCTCGAACACCACCTTCCAGCTCTTGGGCGCTTCCTTGAACACGTTGGTGTTGTACATCAGCACGTTGGAGCCCCATTGATAGGGTACGCCATAATGAACGTTGTTGACCGTGTGCCAGGGCGCGTTCTGCAGGCGCTCGTCCACGGTCTTCCAGCTCGGGATCAGGCTGGTGTTGATCGGCTGCACGCGCTTGCCGGAGATGAGCCTGAGGCTCGCGTCGCCCGATGCGGTCACCAGGTCGAAGCCGCCCTCGTTCATGAGGGCCACCATCTCGTCCGAGGTGCCGGCGGTCTTGACCCGCACCTTGCAGCCGCTCTTCTGCTCGAAGCCTGTCACCCAGTCGAATTTCTTGTCGGTCTCGCCCCGCTCGATATAGCCGGGCCAGGCGATGATATCGACGAAGCCTTCGCCTTTGCCGATCTCCTTCACCTGCGCCAGAGCAGGCATGGTGCCGAGCGTTGCCGCCAGGAAGATGCCTGCGGTCTTGAAGACGATACGACGCATGGATGCGCTCCCCTTCCGAATTGCCCCTGGTTGATCATGGGCGGGCCCGTGGGATCGGGTCTTCTCCCCATGGGGGAAGAGTGGCCCAAACGGAAAAGCTTCGCCAATTCATTCGGGAGAATTCGGCTATCGGAAATTCCGATAAGTCAGCCACGCTGCCGGGACGACCGATAGGTCTGGACCACGGACAGGAACTGCGAGGCGGCCGGCGACAGGCGCGAGCCGCGCCGCCACACCACCCCTACCGAGACGGCGGGCAGATCCTCCTGGATGCGCCGCGCCTCGATCTTGTCCCCCTCCAGGGACCATTGGCGGTAGGTGAGATCGGGCAGCACCGCGAGCCCGGCTCCGGTGGCCACGAGGCTTCGCACCGCCTCCACCGAGCGGGTCCGGAACGCGATGGGCGGGCGGATGCCGAGCTGCTGCCAGGCCAGCTTCGGGGCCTCGTCGATCTCGTCGATGGCGAGCAGGATCTGCGGCTCGTTCGCCAGATCCCCCAGGCCGACCTGCGGCGCCTGGGCGAGCGGATGGCCGAGGGGCAGCCAGAGCCGGTAGCGGGAGGCCTCGACGATCTCGGCCTCCAGGGACAGGAGGGTCAGGCGGGGCGGCAGCACCATCACGGCGATGTCGAGCTCGCCGCCGATGAGCAGGTGCTCCAGGTAGTCGCGATTGTCCTCGGCCACGCTGACCTCCAGGAACGGAAAGGCGCGCCGGAACCGGGCCAGGAGATCGGCCAGGATGTAGCTGGCCACCAGGGGGGTGACCCCGAGCTGCAGCCGGCCCTCGGTGGGAGCGCCGCTCTCGTCGAGGGCGCGCCTGGCGTTCGACACCTCGGCCAGGATCTTCTCCGCATGCCGCAGGAACTGGTAGCCCTTCAGCGTCAGGCTCATGCCATGGGCGCAGCGCTCCACCAGCTTGAAGCCGAGATCCTGTTCGAGCTCCTGCACCGCCTCGGTCATGGTCGATTGGGAGATGGACAGGTGCCGCGCGGCCCCGGAGACCGAGCCCGCTTCCGCGATCGCAACGAAATAGCGCACCTGACGGAGAGAGAAAGCCATGCCCTAGCCCGGCTTCCTAGCCCAAGCCATTCCGGCATCCGGTCGGCATCTTGCCCACGGCTCTCTCCCGAAACAGGATCGCGAGGCCGCAGAATGGGGCAGAGGAAACTTTGTGTCCAGCGGTCGAGCGCCGGCGGGGTCGCCTTGATCTCCGGCTGTCGCTCCGCCCCAAGGAGCGGCGCCTGGAGCCTTCGTCATTGGGGCGGCGCCGGGCAAGAGCTGGGGACGCCGACCCCGGTCGGGCTCATGTCACCCGGGCGAAGATGGCTTCGATGATGACAGGCAGGTCCGCCCCTGCCTCCGGCCCGATCGTGGCGATGCGCGCCATGACCGCGTCGGTCAGTCCGAGGTCGCGGGCGAGGGCCTGGCGCTCCTCCAGTTCGGCTTTGGCGAGCTGATCGGCCTGCGCCCAGTTCAGGCTCCACTGCTTGATCAACGTGACGAGAGTCATGCCTGCCTCCAGGGTTGCCGGTCGCTCCAGGGGAGCTTCAAGGAACGGACGTTGCTCCTGCTGGAGCGATGTCCGGCCGACATTTCCATCGTCCATACATGATGCCGCAGGAGGCTCCAAGTCTCCTGCTCGGAAGCGCACGGATGGCCTCGGAGGGGTTATGCAGGTATAGGAGAGCGATCATCGCATCCCTATGGCGCAACAAAGCTTGGAGGCTTGATTGACCGACGTGATCCCAGCGCCCGACCGGACGGCCACGCCTGGCATCAGCGCCGAGATCCTCATCGACGCGATCACGGATGTCGGACTCATCGTCCTCGATCCCGAAGGCCATGTGACCGGCTGGAATTCCGGGGCCGAGCGCATCAAGGGCTGGCGCGAGGAGGAGATCGTCGGGCAGCATTTCTCCGTCTTCTTTCATCCCGAGGACGTGGCGGCGGGAAAGCCTGCCCGGGAGCTTGCGGTCGCCCAGGACACCGGCCGCTACGAGGGTCAGGGCATCCGCGTCCGCAAGGACGGTTCGACCTTCGTGGCCTATGTGTCGCTGACGCCTCTCCGGGACGAGGCCGGCCGGTTGCGGGGCTTCGCCAAGGTCACCCGCGACGTGACCGAGCGGGTCGCCGCCGAGGAGGCGCTCAAGGCCCGGGAGGCGCATCTGCGCTCCATCCTGGAAACCGTGCCCGACGCCATGGTGGTGATCGACGAGCAGGCCGTGATTCAGTCATTCAGCGCCACCGCCGTCCGGCTGTTCGGCTACGAGCCCGACGATGTGATCGGCGAGAACGTCAAGATTCTCATGCCCGAGCCCTATCGCGAGCAGCACGACGGCTACATGCGCCGCTATCTCTCCACCGGGGAGCGGCGCATCATCGGCATCGGCCGGGTGGTTGTGGGCCAGCGCAAGGACGGCTCCACCTTTCCCATGGAGCTGGCGGTCGGCGAGATGCATTCCGGGGGCGAGCGCTATTTCACGGGCTTCATCCGCGATCTGACCGAGCGCCAGCAGACCGAGACCCGGCTGCAGGAGCTGCAATCGGAACTGGTGCACATGTCGCGCTTCACGGCGCTGGGCGAAATGGCCTCGACCCTGGCGCACGAGATCAACCAGCCCCTCACGGCCATCGCCAACTACCTCAAGGGCTGCCGCCGCATCCTGGAGCGGATCGAAGGCGACCAGGTGCCCATGCTGCGGGAGGCGGTCAACCAGGCGGCCGATCAGGCCCTGCGGGCCGGCCAGGTGATCCGGCACCTGCGGGAATTCGTGGCCCGCGGCGAGAGCGAGCGCCACATCGAGAACCTGCCCAAGCTCATCGAGGAGGCGAGCGCCCTGGCCCTCGTGGGCGCCAAGGAGAAGGGGGTGCGCGTCGTGTTCCGGCTCGACCAAAGCGCCCAGCTCGTGCTCGCCGACCGCATCCAGATCCAGCAGGTTCTGCTGAACCTGATCCGCAACGCCATCGAGGCGATGCAGGATTCGGAGCGCCGGGAACTGGTGATCGGGACGAGAGGAGACCCCGGGGATGGGCTCGTGGAGGTGAGCGTGCAGGATACCGGCTCGGGCATCGCCCCGGAGATCGCCGCCCAGCTCTTCCAGCCCTTTGTCACCACCAAGAAGCACGGTATGGGGGTCGGGCTGTCGATCTGCCGCACGATCGTGGAATCGCACGGGGGCAAGATCTGGGTCGAGTCGGAGCAGGGCCGGGGAACGGTCTTCCGCTTCACCCTGCGCAACGTTGATCATGAGGAGCTGGCGGATGCCGAATGAAGGGGTCGTGCATGTGGTCGACGATGATCTGGCGGTGCGCCAGTCCCTGTCCTTCCTGCTGGCCTCGGACGGCCTGCCCGTGCGGCTGCACGAATCGGCCCTGGCTTTCCTGGACGCCATGACGGACACCTCGACCGGGTGCATCGTCACGGATGTGCGCATGCCCGGCATCGACGGCATCGAGCTCCTGCGCCGCCTCAAGGCCCGCGGCTTCAGCCTTCCGGTCATCGTCATGACCGGCCACGCCGACGTGCCCATGGCGGTGGAGGCCATGAAGGAAGGGGCGGTGGACTTCATCGAGAAGCCGTTCGACGACGACATGTTCCTGGCGGCGGTCCGCTCGGCCCTCAGGCTCCAGGAGCAGCACGCCCAGCGCGACGCCCAGATCACCGAGGTGCAGGCCCGTCTTCAGGGCCTCTCCGAGCGCGAGCGCCAGGTTCTGGAGGGCCTCGTGGCCGGCAAGGCCAACAAGGTGATCGCCTACGACCTGGGCATCAGCCCGCGCACGGTGGAGATCTACCGGGCCAACGTGATGACCAAGATGCAGGCCGGCAGCCTGTCCGAGCTGGTGCGCATGGCCCTGGTGGTGGGAGGCCTGCCCACGGGGTGACGCGGGCTCCTTAAGGAATTTCCCTGAATCGAAAAGGCGGGCTCCTTGAGCCATATCAAGCCGCAGGTCCGGCCGATCGGGTAGACCGCTTCCAAGCCCAGCCGGAACCCAAAGCAGGATGCCGCGATGCCACTGAGTCCGGGACCGGTCCTCGTCGTCGATGACGATGCGGCGGTCCGACATTCATTGAAGTTCGTCCTCGAGCTCGAGGGGCTGAACGTGCGCCTGTACAAGGGCGGCGAGGATCTCCTCGCCGACAGGGACCTTCCCGCACACGGCTGTCTGGTGGTCGACTATTACATGCCCGCCATGGACGGGGTCGAGCTCATGGACCGGCTGCGGGGACGGCGCGTGGATCTTCCGGCCATCCTGATCACCTCCAAGGCGACCCGGGACCTTCGCGAGCGGGCCGCCCGCTCCGGCTACCGGCAGGTTCTGGAGAAGCCCCTGGAGGATGGCCGCCTCGTCGACAGCATCCGCTGCGCGCTCGACGTTCCGCTCCAGGAAGCCGTCCCCGGAGCGTAAGGGAAATCCCTTAGGGGAAGCATCTGAATTTTCAGGAACGGGCCCGGGCGTAAACATCGTCGCAACGTCAAACAAGCAAGACGCCGACGAGGACCCCATGCAGACCGCGCTCGCTTCCACCAGCCCTTCGCTCGCTTCGAACGCCGCCCTCCTGCGCGGCATTCCCACGACCCGGACGGCCGCCGAGGCCCCTGCCCTGGGATCGGCCCGGTGCCTTGCCAAGGACGAGCCCGTCTTCGCCGAGGGCGACCGCGCCGCCTTCTTCTACAAGGTGGTGTCCGGCGCGATCCGGACCTCGAAGCTCCTGAGCGACGGACGCCGGCAGATCGACGCCTTTCACCTTCCGGGGGACATCTTCGGCATCGAATCGGGAGACGAGCACCGCTTCACCGCCGAGGCCCTGGGCTCCGCCACGGTGATCGCGTACCGCCGCTGCGGCCTGGAAACCCTGGCGTCCGCCGACGCCGCCTTCTCCCGCCAGATCGTCGCCGCCATGATGCGCTCCCTCGAGCGGGCGCAGGACCACATGCTGCTGCTCGGCCGCAAGAGCGCCATGGAGAAGATCGCCACCTTCCTGCTCGACATGGCCGAGCGCTTCGCCGGGACCGACCACGTGGATCTTCCCATGTCCCGCACCGACATCGCCGACCATCTGGGGCTCACCATCGAGACGGTGTCCCGCTCCCTGACCCAGCTCGAGCGCGGGGGCGTGATCGAGCTCCCGGCCCATCGCCGCACCATCCTGCTGCGCAACAAGGCGGCCCTGCGCCACCTGGACGCCTGAGACGACCCGCTCACGGCATGGGCCGGCGGAGCCCGGCTGCGACGGCAGCCGGGCTTTTTCGCGCGTGGCGACAAGCGTCCTTGCAGAGGCCGGGAAAGGCTGTTGAAAATAGTCCTGAAAAAAGGTTCTTCATCCCATCTTCATCGGAGCGGTGGCATCTGGCGGCCGCAACCCTAGAAATGGGGGTGGATCCCGTTTCGGGCCGCCCGTTTCAAGGCCACCCAAGAACGACAGAACGAGCCGACCTCGAGGAAGCGACAAGCAGCGATGGCGATCACCCGCGTTCCGACCAAGCCCTATTCCGATCAGCGCCCCGGCACCTCCGGCCTGCGCAAGAAGGTCACCGTCTTCCAGCAGCCCGCCTATGTGGAGAATTTCATCCAGGCGATCCTCGACAATGTGGAGGGCGCCAGGGGCTCGACCCTGGTGATCGGCGGCGACGGGCGCTACTACAACGATACGGTCGTGCGCATCGCCGTCCGGATGGCGGCCGCCAACGGCTTTGGCCGCATCCTGGTGGGGCAGAAGGGGCTCCTGTCCACGCCCGCCGCCTCCTGCGTGATCCGCAAGCACAAGGCCATCGGCGGCCTGGTCCTGTCCGCGAGCCACAATCCCGGCGGGCCGGACGGGGATTTCGGCATCAAGTTCAACATGTCCCATGGGGGTCCGGCCCCCGAATCCTTCACGGAGGCGGTGTTCAGGCGCGCCGGCGCCCTGACCGAATACCGGATCGTGGACGGGCCGGACATCGACCTCGACCGCATCGGCGAGACCCGCATCGGGGATGCGGCCGTCGAGGTGATCGACCCGGTGGCCGATTACGTGGAGTTGATGGAGCGGCTCGTGGATTTCGAGGCGATTTCCAACCTGTTCCGCTCGGGGTTCCGCATGAGGTTCGATGCGCTCAGCGCCATCACCGGCCCCTATGCCAAAGCGATCCTCGAAGGACGCCTCGGGGCGCCGGCGGGCACCGTGGTGAACGGCGAGCCCATGCCGGATTTCGGCGGCCACCATCCCGACCCCAACCCGGTCCATGCCCACCACCTCATGGATCTGATGCTCGGCCCCGACGCGCCGGATTTCGGCGCGGCCTCGGACGGGGACGGCGACCGCAACATGATCGTGGCCCCGGGGCTCTTCGTGACCCCGAGCGACAGCCTCGCCATCCTGACGAGCTATGCCCATCTGGCGCCCGGCTATGCCGGGGGCCTCGCGGGCGTCGCCCGCTCCATGCCCACGAGCCGCGCCGCCGACCGGGTGGCGGCCAAGCTCGGCATCAGGTCCTACGAGACGCCCACCGGCTGGAAGTTCTTCGCCAATCTGCTCGATGCGGGCCTCATCACCCTGTGCGGCGAGGAGAGCGCGGGCACCGGCTCCAGCCATATCCGCGAGAAGGACGGCCTCTGGGCGGTCCTGCTCTGGCTCAACATCCTGGCGGCGACGAAGAAGCCGGCCGACCGGATCGTGCGCGACCATTGGGCGGCCTTCGGGCGCGACTATTACGCCCGCCACGATTACGAGGAGGTCGAGACGGAAGGGGCCAACGCCCTCATGGCCAACCTGCGCTCCAGGCTCGCCGCCCTCCCCGGCCAGCGCCTCGGCGGCCTCACGGTGGAAGCCT
>DASQTM010000211.1:0-3248 GCA_035641875.1 Microvirga sp.
GGGCGGCAGCATGTGCATGCGGTCGCCGAGGCCGACCCAGCGCAGGAGCTCGACCACTTCGGCGCGGTAGCTCGCCTCCTCCTTGCCCTGCACTCGCAAGGGAAGGGCGACGTTTTCATAGGTGGTGAGGTGATCGAGCAGGCGGAAATCCTGGAACACCACGCCCATGCGGCGGCGCAAGGTGGTCAGCTCGTCCTTCGAGATCCGGGAGACGTCCTCGCCGAACATGGAGATCAGGCCGCGGGTCGGCTTCACCGAGAGCAGGATGAGGCGAAGCAACGTCGTCTTGCCGGCGCCGGACGGGCCGGTGAGGAACTGGAAGGAATTGGGCTCGATGGAGAAGGTCAGGTCGCGCAGGACCTCGGGCCCCATGCCGTAGCGCACGCCCACATTCTCGAAATGCACCACCGGCGGCGCGCCTTCATCGTAGTGATAATCGTCGTGATCGAGCGCTTTCACACGTATCCGAGCCATCCTTGAAGTGAAGAAATGCGGCGATTCGCTTTCTTATCGCCCCGTTATGGTTAGCAAGCCATAAACTTGCAGGACTGTAACGGGAAGCGGACCGCTCGCGGGACATTGCCGCAGGACGGAATCTCCCTCTCCCGTGCGGGAGAGGGTCGGGGTGAGGGAAGGCCGGTGCCGCAGGAGGCGTCAACGCAGACGTCTTGAAGCGCAGATGACAGCGCTCGACTGGTCAAATGCCATACCCTCACCCCTGCCCCTCTCCCGCCCGGGAGAGGGGAGTAGCGGCGTGCTTTCGCCTGGAAAGCCACCAACTCCGTTTGACATCCCAGGCCAAGCATGGTCGTGAAGGAGCGGCTTTGAGAGCCTCATATTTCTTTTCTGGACGATCATGATGAGCACTGCCCACCGCATCCGGGTTCTTTTCGATGAAGACACCATCGCCAAGCGCAACGAGGCGTTGGCCCAGGAGATCGCGGCTGCCAAGCCCGAAAACCTGCTCGTGGTGGCTGTGCTCAAGGGCAGCTTCATGTTCGCCGCCGACCTGATCCGCGCCCTGCACCGATCCGGGCTCACGCCTCAGGTCGAGTTCGTGCACCTGTCGAGCTACCTGGACGGCACCGTTTCCACCGGCAATGTCACCATCCTTCGCGACATCGAGAGCGATGTGCGCGGGCGCGACGTGCTGCTCGTGGACGACATTCTGGAATCGGGCCGCACGGTCACCTTCGCCAAGGACCTGATCATGGCCCGCGGCGCCAAGAGCGTGAAGACCGCCGTGCTGCTGGAAAAGCCCGGCAAGCGCGCCGTGCAGATCCAGCCTGATTATGTGGGCTTCACCTGCCCGGACGTGTTCGTGATCGGCTACGGCATGGACGTGGCCCATTCCTACCGGCAGTTGCCTTTCGTCGGCGTCCTCGATCACCACGACAAGGACCCGGACCTGTTCGATAAGCCCGGATCCTGATCAGCCGTTGAGCCGCCAGATCGTGCCGTTGAGCAGGGTCGCATAGGCCACCCAGGCGAGATACGGCACGAGCAGTAGAGCCGCCGTGCGGTCGAGCCGCCAGAAGGTGCGGATCGTCGCGAGGATCGCCACGATCAGGGCCACGATGACCACGAGGCCCGCGAGCGGGCTATTGCCGCCGAAGAAGGCGAAGGACCATGTCCCGTTCAAGATCAGCTGCACGAAGAACGCGACAATCGCCGCTGCGCGTCCGGGCCGGTTCTCCGGCAGCGAGAGAATGCGCCAGAGCGCATAGGCCATCATCGCGTAGAGGATCGTCCAGGCGACCGGGAAGGCCCAGTTCGGCGGCGTGAAGCCGGGTTTCTGGAGGCCTGCATACCAGGTCGGAATGTTCGGCTGTGTGATGAGGCTTGCTGACACCGCCACGGCGACCACCGGCAGCACCGCCACAAGAAAACGCAGCAGCGGTGGCATGGCATGGCTGCCCGGCGCAGTTTGCTCTGTATGCATCCCCGGATTCCCTTTAAGGACGTTGCGTCAGTTCACTCGTGACGCAACCGTCACGCTCTCCGGAGGTTCCCCATGTCGTCATCGCGTTCCCCGTGGTCGAAGCGCAGTCTGACCGCTCAGGCCATGGGCCATGTGGACCCGATCACCAAGGCGGTCGTGCCGCCGATCCATGTGGCGACCACCTATATCCGCGATGAGGACAATGCCTACTCGTCCGGCTTCGTCTATGGCCGGCCGGACAATGCCACCATCCGCGAGGCGGAAGAAGTGCTGGCGATGCTCGAGGAGGCCGAGGCTGGCGCCCTCCTGTTCTCCTCCGGCATGGCGGCGGCCACGGCCGTGTTCCAGGCCCTCGATCCGGGCGATCACATCGTGGCGTCCAAGGTCATGTACTGGGCCCTGCGCAACTGGCTGATGACCGAAGCCGTGCGCTGGGGCCTCAAGGTCGATTTCGTCGAGACCGACAATCTTGAAGCCCTGCGCGAGGCGGTAAAGCCCGGCGCAACCAAGCTGGTCTGGATCGAGACGCCCTCGAACCCGCTCTGGACCATCACGGACATCGCCGGTGCCGCCGAGATCGCGCACGCGGCCGGCGCGCGCCTCGCGGTCGACAGCACCGTGGCGACGCCGGTGCTGACGCGCCCCTTGGCGCTCGGCGCCGACATCGTCATGCATGCGGCGACCAAGGTGCTGAACGGCCATTCCGACGTGGTGGCCGGCGCGCTCGCCGGCGCCAAGGCGGACGCGTTCTGGGCACGCGTGGCCAATATCCGCAAGATGCAGGGCGCGATCCTTGGGCCGTTCGAGGCTTATCTCCTGATGCGCGGCATGCGCACGCTCCATGTGCGCACGGCAGCCCAAGCCAAGAGCGCGCTCGACCTCGCGCAGCGCTTCTCCAATCATCCGAAAGTGGCCCGCGTGCTCTATCCCGGCCTGCCGCAGCATCCGGGCCACGACATCGCCGCCCGGCAGATGGAGAACGGCTTCGGCTACATGCTGTCGATTCAGGTCTCGGAGGGCGAGGCCGCGGCGATCCGCACGGCCGCCAGGGTGGGCCTGTGGAAGCGAGCCACGTCGCTCGGTGGCGTCGAGAGCCTGATCGAGCACCGCGCCTCCATCGAAGGGCCGGGTACGCCCTGTCCGCCGGACCTCCTGCGGCTGTCCACGGGCATCGAGGACGTCGAGGACCTGTATCGGGATTTGGACGAGGCGCTGAGGGGATAAGCCTCGGTGTCATTCCCGGCCGGAGCGTAGCGGAGGGGAAGGGAATCCACTCAGCCGCTCAGCACCATGGATCCCCTTCCCG
>DASQTM010000212.1:0-6276 GCA_035641875.1 Microvirga sp.
AAATCAGCCCTTTTCGCAGCCATCTGTGTTCCGGCCTTCCTGGCCGCTGCTCCGCTGGCCGCCAAAACCCTCGTGTACTGCTCCGAGGGCAGCCCGGAGAACTTCTACCCCGGCGTGAACACCACCGGCACCTCCTTCGACGTGAACGAGCATATCTACGACAACATCGTTGATTTCGAGCGCGGCGGCACGAAGGTCGTTCCCGGCCTCGCCGAGAAATGGGACATTTCGGCTGACGGCACGGTCTACACCTTCCAGATCCGCAAGGATGCGAAGTTCCATTCCAACAAGAACTTCAAGCCGACCCGCAACCTGAACGCCGACGACATCGTGTTCATGCTCGAGCGCCAGTGGAAGGAAGATAATCCCTACTTCAAGGTCACGAGCCCGAACCATTCCTA
This sequence comes from Microvirga sp., assembly GCA_035641875.1. GTDB lineage: Bacteria > Pseudomonadota > Alphaproteobacteria > Rhizobiales > Beijerinckiaceae > Microvirga. Next base: position 402 of record DASQTM010000212.1, read on the forward strand.
CTTCACCGACATGGGCATGCCTGCCCTGCTGAAATCGGTGGAGAAGGTGGACGACTACACCGTCCGCATCACGCTCAACCGTCCCGAGGCTCCTTTCCTGTCGAACCTCGCCATGCAGTGGGCCGGCGTTCAGTCGAAAGAATATGCCGACGCCATGCTGAAGGCCGGCACGCCGGAGAAGATCGACCAAGATCCGATCGGCTCGGGCCCGTTCACCCTCGTCAACTACCAGAAGGACGCCATCGTCCGCTTCAAGGCCTTCCCCGAGTACTGGGGCGGCAAGGCGAAGATCGACGATCTCGTGTTCGCCATCACCCCTGACGCTTCCGTCCGCTGGGCCAAGCTCCAGAAGGGCGAATGCCATGTGATGCCGTATCCGAACCCGGCGGACCTTGAGGCCATCAAGAAGGACCCGAACGTCCAGATCCTCGAGCAGGCCGGCCTGAACGTGGGCTATCTCGCCTACCAGACCACCAAGAAGCCCTTCGACGACGTGCGCGTCCGCAAGGCCTTCAACATGGCGATGAATAAGAAGGCCATCGTCGACGCGGTGTTCCTCGGCAGCGGCGTTCCCGCCAAGAACCCGATCCCGCCGTCCATGTGGTCGTACAACGACAATGTGAAGGAAGACGAGTACAACCCGGATGCCGCCAAGAAGCTCCTGGCGGAGGCCGGCTACCCGAACGGCCTTGAAACCGACCTCTGGGCCATGCCGGTTCAGCGTCCCTACAACCCGAATGCGCGCCGTATCGCGGAGCTGATGCAGGCCGACCTCGCCAAGATCGGCGTGAAGGCCGAGATCAAGAGCTTCGAGTGGGGCGAGTACCGCAAGCGGGCCCAGGCCGGCGAGCACCAGATGGCGCAGCTCGGCTGGACGGGCGACAACGGCGATCCGGACAACTTCCTGCACACTCTGCTCGGCTGCGCCTCGGCGCAGAGCGCTTCGGGCTCGAACATCGCCAAGTGGTGCCACAAGCCTTTCGACGATCTCGTCACGAAGGCCAAGGTCACCACCGATCAGGCCGAGCGCACCAAGCTCTACGAGCAGGCCCAGATGATCTTCAAGGAGCAGGCTCCCTGGTTCACCGTGGCTCACGCGGTGCAGCTGAAGCCGATCCGCAAAGAGGTCGTGGACTTCAAGCTCTCGCCGTTCGGTCGCCACACCTTCTATGGTGTGGACATCAACAGCAAGTAAGCTAACCTCCCTCAACCCATGGCGGAGCGGCTTTTCGGGCCGCTCCGCCTTTTTACATTTGAGCCGATGCTCCGCTTCATCCTCACCCGCGTCAGCCTGATCATCCCGACCTTTCTCGGGATCACGCTGCTCGCCTTCTTCCTGATCCGCCTCGTGCCGGGCGATCCGATCGAGACCCTGGCCGGCGAGCGCGGAATCGATCCTGCCCGGCACGAGCAGCTCCGCAAGGAATACGGCTTCGACAAGCCCATCTTCGTCCAGTACGGCATCTACCTGTCCCGCGTGCTTCAGGGCGACCTCGGCAAGTCGATGATCACCCAGGAACCGGTCATCAACGAGTTCTCGGCGCTGTTTCCGGCGACGATCGAACTGGCCCTGTGCGCGATCATCTTCGCCCTCGTTCTCGGCCTGCCGGCCGGGATCATCGCGGCCATCCGGCGAAACTCGATCTTCGATCACGGAGTGATGGGCATCTCGCTGGCCGGCTATTCCATGCCCATCTTCTGGTGGGGCCTCATCCTCATCCTGCTCTTCTCGGTGCAGTTCGACCTCACCCCCGTGTCGGGCCGCATCGACGTCCTGTACTACATCGAGCCGACCACCGGCTTCCTGCTGATCGACACGCTCCTGTCGGACGAGGAAGGCGCCTTCGCTTCGGCGGTCAGGCACCTGATCCTGCCCACCATCGTGCTCGGCACCGTGCCGCTCGCCGTCATCGCGCGCATGACGCGCTCCGCGATGCTGGAGGTTCTGGGCGAGGATTACATCCGCACCGCCAAGGCGAAGGGGCTCTCGCGCTTTCGCGTCGTCACCCTTCACGCCCTGCGCAACGCGCTCATCCCCGTAGTCACCGTCATCGGCCTGCAGGTGGGCGTGCTGTTTACGGGCGCCATTCTCACCGAGACCATCTTCTCCTGGCCCGGGGTGGGCAAATGGCTCATCGACGCCATCTTCCGCCGCGATTATCCGGTGCTCCAGGGCGGCGCCCTGCTGCTCGGCGTGGTGGTGATGAGCGTGAACCTTCTCGTCGACCTCGCCTACGGCCTCATCAATCCTCGCATCAGGCATACGCGATGACCGCTGAAACCATGGAAGCTCCGGCCGTTGCTGCGCCGACGGCCACCCCTCCCCACCCCTTGCGCGAGTTCTGGGGCTATTTCAGCGGCAATCACGGCGCCGTGGCGGGGCTCTTCATCATCGTGGCCGTGGTGCTGATCGCCTTGCTGGCGGACGTGATCGCGCCCCATGATCCGAACATCACGAATACGGCGATCGCCCTGAAGCCCCCGTTCTGGCAGGGGGGCGGATCCATCGCCTATCCGCTCGGCACGGACCCGATCGGACGCGACATGCTCTCGCGCCTGATCCATGGGGCGCGGCTCTCGCTGCTCATCGGCATCGTGGTGGTGGCGATCTCCATCGCCATCGGCACCGTGCTCGGCCTCGTCGCGGGCTTCTTCCGCGGCCTGACCGAGATCTTCATCATGCGCCTGATGGACATCATCCTCACCCTGCCGAGCCTGCTGCTCGCCATCGTGGTGGTGGCGGTGCTGGGTCCCGGGCTCATGAACGCCATGCTGGCGGTGGCCCTGGTGATCCTGCCCCACTACGTGCGCCTTGCGCGCGCGGCGGTGATCACCGAGACCTCCAAGGATTATGTGACCGCCGCCCGCGTGAGCGGCGCCGGAACCACGCGCCTGATGTTCCGGGAGGTGCTGCCGAACTGCACCGCGCCCCTGATCGTGCAGGCCTCACTGGGCATCTCGACGGCGATCCTGGACGCGGCGGCCTTGGGGTTCCTCGGGCTGGGCGCGCAGCCTCCCTCGCCCGAATGGGGCACCATGCTGGCCGACGCCCGCGAGTTCGTGCTCCGCGCCTGGTGGGTCGTCACCTTCCCGGGGCTGGCGATCCTCATCACGGTGCTCGCCTTCAACCTTCTGGGCGACGGACTTCGCGACGCCCTCGATCCCAAACTGAAGCGCTGATCATGGCCCTTGTCGAAATCGAAAACCTGTCGGTCGAGTTCCCGACCCAAGGCGGCGTCATGCGCGCCGTGGACGGCGTCAGCCTGACGCTCAACGAGGGCGAAGTCCTCGGCGTCGTCGGCGAATCCGGCTCCGGCAAGAGCGTGACGATGCTGGCCCTCATGGGCCTCATCCCGTTCCCCGGCCGAGTGAAGGCGGACAAGCTCTCCTTCAACGGCCGCAATCTCCTGACCATCTCCGACCGGGAGCGACGCCAGCTCACCGGCAAGGACGTGGCGATGATCTTCCAGGAGCCGACAACCAGCCTGAACCCCTCCTTCACCATCGAGTTCCAGCTCACCGAGACGCTGCGCCTGCACGAGGGCATGGACCGCAAGGCGGCCCGCCGCCGGGCCGTCGAGCTGCTGGAGCAGGTGGGCATCCCGTCGCCGGAAAGCCGCCTGTCCTCCTTCCCGCACCAGCTCTCGGGCGGCATGAACCAGCGCGTGATGATCGCCATGGCGATCGCCTGCAATCCCAAGCTGCTCATCGCCGACGAGCCCACCACGGCGCTGGACGTGACGATCCAGGCGCAGATCCTCGACCTGCTCGTGACGCTGCAGAAGGAGCGCAACATGGGCCTGGTGATGATCACGCACAACATGGGCGTGGTGGCCGACATCGCGAGGCGCGTGATGGTCATGTATGCGGGCCAGATCATGGAGGAGCGCCTGGCCGCCGATCTCTTCGCCTCGCCGCAGCACCCCTATACGGCGGCGCTGCTGGCGGCCCTGCCCGAGCGCAGCGAAGGCGGGCGCCTCGCGACCATTCCCGGCGTGGTGCCGGGCCTCTACGACCGCCCGAGAGGCTGCCTGTTCAGCCCCCGCTGCGCCTATGCCACGGAGCATTCGCGCGGCGTGCGCCCGGGCCTGCGCGCCTGGGCCGGCGGGCATATCCGCTGCCATTATCCCCTCGGCGATCCGAACCGGGAGGCCGAGATCAGGCACGATCACCCCGTTGGAACGGAGGCTGCGTCGTGAGCGCTCCCGTTGTCGAAGCCAAAGGCTTGAAGCAGGTCTACAAGATCAAGCGCGGCCTGTTCAAGGAACCGGCGAGCCTGCAGGCGGTGGGCGGCGTCTCGTTCGCCATCGAGCCGGGCAAGACGCTCGCGGTGGTGGGCGAGTCCGGTTGCGGCAAGTCGACCCTCGCCCGCATGGTGACCCTCATCGAGAAGCCCACGGAAGGGACGCTCTCGCTGGACGGCATCGACGCGGTCAATCCCCCGTCGAACTACGCCACGCAGTTGCGCCGCATGGTGCAGCTGGTGTTCCAGAATCCTTACGGTTCGCTCAACCCGCGCAAGAAGGTGGGCACGATCCTGGAGGAGCCGCTGGCCATCAACACCAAGCTTTCCTCCGCCGAGCGCACGGAGCAGGCGCGGGCCATGATGGCGAAGGTGGGCCTGCGGCCCGAGCACTACAACCGCTATCCCCACATGTTCTCCGGCGGCCAGCGCCAGCGCATCGCCATTGCCCGCGCGCTGATGCTCTCCCCGAAGCTCGTGGTGGCGGACGAGCCAGTCTCGGCCCTGGACGTGTCGATCCAGGCGCAGGTGCTGAACCTTCTCGCCGACCTGCAGGAGGAGATGGGGCTCGCCTATCTGTTCATCTCCCACGATCTCGGCGTCGTCCGGCACATCGCCCATGACGTGCTCGTCATGTATCTCGGCCATGCGGTCGAGCACGGGCCCAAGGGCAGGATCTACGCGCGCCCTCTGCATCCCTACACGCAGGCGCTCCTGTCCTCCACGCCCGGCATCACCGGGGTGAAGCGCAAGCGCATCGTGCTCAAAGGGGAGCTCCCCTCGCCGCTCAATCCGCCGGTGGGCTGCGTGTTCTCGACCCGCTGCCCCTATGTGACGGAGCGCTGCAAGGTGGAGCGCCCGGCCCTGCGGGAACTCGACGGGCGTCAGGTGGCCTGCCACTACGCGGAGAACTTCCTGAAGGACGCGGCGGCCTAGAGCATCGTGCGCAAAAGTGGGCGCCGGTTTTGCGGCGACACGATGCGGTCGAACCGATCAGGCTTTGAGCTCAAGCGAGCCTTTCAAGCCGGCAACGGCACCCGTTTCGGCTCCGACGTCTGGGCGGCCGCCGAGGCGGATGGGGCCGTCTCGGCGATCGCCTCCTCGCCGGTGGCGATCTTCAGGCACTGCACCACCGTGTCGCGCATGGACGAGACGTAATAATCCGCGCCCAGGGTGGCGCGCATCGTCTCGCTCTTCAGGACGGCGTCCTCCGCGGGCCAGAGGCCGACCACGACGGGAGCCTTGGGGGCCTTCTGCTTGAGGCGCCGCAGGAGATAGCGCAGGTGCGCCGGCGTGCCGCTGATCTCCAGATAGCTGATGCACACCATCTGAACGCCGGTCATGTCGAGGTTGAGGATCGCCCGGCGAGAAACCTCCTGATGGGGAACGAGGCGGGTCCCGAGCCCGTGCTTGCCCAATAGCTGCGCCAGCATTTCGGCGGCGGCCTCGTCCAGGGGGCCGCGTCCGGCGATGCACATGACCGCCCCCTCAGTCCTCCAGGGCTCGGCGATCTTATCCTGCTGCGGCATCGGCTCGACCACCGCCGGCGCCTTGATGTCGGGCTTGTCGCTGGCGGGGGACGCGACCGGCTCGTCCTTTGTCGCCTGGGGCGGCGGCTCCACGTCGTCATGG
>DASQTM010000213.1:0-4690 GCA_035641875.1 Microvirga sp.
TAAGAGGGCGCGCCTCAAACGAAAACGGCCGGCTCATCGAGCCGGCCATCGCATTGTCGGAATGGGTGCTGCCTGCCCCATCAAGCCGCCTGCTTCTTCGCCTTGAGCAGGCCCCGGTTCACCATGGCTTCGGCGATCTGCACCGCGTTCAGGGCCGCGCCCTTGCGCAGGTTGTCGGAGACGCACCAGAAGGAGAGGCCGTTCTCCACGGTGATGTCCTCGCGGATGCGCGAGATGTAGGTGGCGTCCTCGCCCGCCGCCTCGTGCGGGGTGATGTAGCCGCCGGGCTCGCGCTTGTCGATCACCATCACGCCGGGAGCGGAGCGCAGGATGTCCCGCGCCTCATCGGCGCTGATCGGGTTCTCGAACTCCACGTTCACGGCTTCCGAGTGGCTGATGAAGACCGGCACGCGCACGCAGGTGGCGGTGAGCTTGATCTTGGGGTCGAGGATCTTCTTGGTCTCGGCCATCATCTTCCACTCTTCCTTCGTGGACCCGTCCTCCATGAACACGTCGATCTGGGGGATCAGGTTGAAGGCGATGCGCTTGGGAAACTTCTTCTCCTGCACGTCCTGAAGCGAGTAGAGCGCCTTGGTCTGGCGGTCGAGCTCGTCCATGCCGTCCTTGCCGGCGCCGGACACCGATTGGTAGGTCGCGACCACGACGCGCCGGATGGTGGCGCGGTCGTGCAGGGGCTTGAGGGCGACGACGAGCTGCGCGGTGGAGCAGTTCGGGTTGGCGATGATGCCCTTCTTCATGTCGCGCACCGCGTCGGCGTTCACCTCCGGCACGATCAGCGGCACGTCGGAATCGTATCGCCAGGCGGAGGAGTTATCGATCACCACCGCGCCCTGGGCGGCGATCTTGGGCGACCATTCCTTGGAGACCTCGCCGCCGGCCGACATGAGGCACAGGTCCACGTCGGAGAAGTCGTAGGTGTCGAGGGTTTTCGTCTTGAGGACCCGGTCGCCGTAGGAGACCTCCGATCCCTGGCTGCGGCGGGAGGCCAGCGCCACCACCTCGTCGGCCGGGAAGGCCCGTTCTGCCAGGATGCTCAGCATCTCGCGGCCCACATTGCCGGTCGCGCCGACCACGGCGATCTTAAAACCCATTGGACTTCTCCTGTTGCGCTCTCCCCGGGAAACCTGAAAACCCTGTCTGGGCTTGTCGCCTCTCGCCCCGAGGGGAGAGAGAACCGGGGACGACGAGGCTTATTCGGCCGTTTTCACGGTCGTTGCGGCGGTTTTCGTTTTGCTCGTCGTGCGGGTGAGCAGCGCCATGGCCATCGTCCATCCGAAAGCCCGGTGCGGGCTGGAATGTCTTTTCGAGAAACACACCAAAGGCCGGCTTTCGTCAAGCCTTCTCTTCGGCCGGGGGGCCCGGATCCCCGGTGAGCACCGGAGTGGAGAGGTTGAAGCGGTAGAAGACCTTGTCCATCGGCTCCGCCCCCAGGCGCTCGTAGAAGGACCGTGCGCCCCGGTTGCTCGCCTCGGTGGTGAGGTCGATGCGGCCGAGGCCCCGGGCGCGGGCGTAGCCGGCAAGCCAGCGCATGAGCGCCGCCCCCACCGCATGGCCGCGGGCCTGCTCCTCCACGAACAGCTCCTTGAGGAACACCAGCCCGGTCAGCCGGAAGCCGGGCCTCAGGACGGCGAAGCACGCCAGCCCCACGGGCCGCCCGTCCAGGAACGCGAGCGCATGGCGCGTCCCCTCCTGCTCCGCCATGGAGGCCCGCACCATGGCCAGGGTGCTCTCCAGGGGGCAGGCCTCTCCGCCGTAATGAACCTCCAGGGCGTGGATGAGCCCGGCGATGGCCCTGGCGTCGCGGGGCTCCGCGAGGCGAACGGCGATGCGGGGCGCGTCGAATAAATTCACGGCCGGTAACCTTTGGTTTGCCTTTCTGGGCGAAAGCTTTCGAAAGCCGGCATTCGCTCCGGCAGAAGCGCAGAGCCAGGGATTGCGGGCTCCAGGGTTACGTCATGCCGAAAGCCGGTTTCGCCAGATGGGATGAGAACGATGCGTTCGACTTATACGACGAACGCCCCTCCCGCCATGGCCGAAAGCGGCGGCTGCCCTGGCTGCGCATGGGCTTCTTCTCCGTGCTGTGCATCGCCGGGCTCGTGTTCTTCGCGCAGGAATACGAGCAGAAAGACCATGAGCCGAAGCAGCCCGCCGCGGCGGCGGCCCTTCCGGCTCCGGTCCTGACCGCGCCCACGCCGGTCTGGCGGCAGATCCCGCCCCAGCCCGTGCTCTACGCCTTCGAAAGGACCGCCGATCCCGTCGCCATGACGGCGCGCCAGCACGCCGGCGGCGCGCGGGAGGACACCCTGATCCTGGGCGGCTTCGGCGAGGAGCGCTATGCCCATGTGGCCCTGGCCCACAATCCCGCAGGACCCTTGGCGGAGCCGGCGCGAAGCTTCTTCGTCGAGCTGGTGCGCCGCTCGGCGGAGGCCGGCCTGTCGGTGGTCCGCTACCCGCAGAGCCATATGGTGGCCACCAAGTTCGGCCCGGTGGAGGCGGCCCCCGTCACCCTGGCGGCGGCCGCCGAGCAGGCGTGCCTGGCCTTCCGCTTCTCGGATGCGGCGGCAGGCTTCGGCCTCCAGGGCTGGCTGTGCGGGTCCGAGGCGCGGCCCGTCGACGACGCTCAGCTCGCCTGCTTTCTCGACGGGATCGGCCTTGCAGGAGCGGCGGGTCCCGGCCTCAAGGCCATCTTCGCCCGCTCCGAGCACAGCCGGATCGAGGCCTGCGGGCCCGTTGCGCGCACCGCGTCCGCCAGCGTCAAGGCTCCCGTCCGACCGTAACCGACACCCGGTGCATGACGTTGCAGCCGTAGCCGTTGGGGTTCCAGTGGGCCGCATGGAAGGGCTGGGCGCGCCCTTGCGAATCGGTGGCCCGGGCGAAGATCTCGTAGAAGCCGTCCCCGGGTATGGGAATCGCCGCCTCCCAGCGCACCCAGTCGTAGCGGTTGCGCGGCGGCTTCAGGGCGGCGGCGGTCCAGGTCGCGCCGCCATCCGCCGAGAGATCGACCCGCGCCACCCCGTCGTCCCCCGCCCAGGCCGCGCCGCGCACCGCGATCTCCCGCGTTCCCGGAGGATAGCGATGCCCTGAGGCCGGCCATGAGACGATGCTGCGCACCGGCATGGATTCGAGGATGCGGGTCTCGACCCCGCGCCCGTCCGAGCCCGGAGGCAGCGGGTTCACCGGCATGCGATAGGACAAGCCCGTCATGCCCGGACCGTCGTGCTCCCGGTCGCGCAGCCAGATCCGGGTGAGCCATTTCTGGCTCAAGGATCCGGGCCAGCCCGGCACCACGAGGCGCAAGGGCCCGCCGTGGAGGAAGGGCAGGGGCTCCCCGTTCATGGCCCAGACGAGCAGGGTGTGCTCCTCGAGCGCCTTGGCCACCGGCACGCCCCGGGACATGGCCTGCTGCTCATGGCTTCCGGTCTTGTCCGGGTCCGCGCCGAAATGGGCCGTGAAGCGGGCGAGCGGCTTGAGCCCGGCCTCGCGCAGGACGTCGCTTAAGGACACGCCGGTCCATTCCGCGCAGCCGACGCCGCCATTGGTCCAGGGATTGCCCTCGGCCTTGGGCGTGAGGAAGGAGCGCCCGTTGCCGCCGCATTCCAGCACCATGCGCAGGGTCCTGGGCGAAAAGCGGCGCTTCAGCTCCGCGAGGGTGAGCCGGAGCGGCCGCTCCACCTCCCCGTCGACCGTGAAGCTCCAGCCCTCCGCATCCTCCACGGGGGCCGGCATAAGGCCGTTGTTGCGCACGAAGAAGCGCGACACCGGCGTGGTCTCGTCGTCGAGCAGCTCCTCCGGCGTCTCGGCCACGAGGGGCGTGTCGCCCAGCAGCGTCAGGCGGTCCTTGCCGGGAAGGGGGAGGCTGCCTTGAGGGAGACTGTCCTGGGTCCGGTCCTGCATGAACGCTGCTCCTGCATCATCTGTGCGAAACGGCACAGCTTCGAAGGAACCATTTTAGGCGGCGCCGCCTTGTTCTGGAAGATCGTTGATTTCGCAGCAAGGCGCGCCGCCTCCCGGCAGGCGCGCCCGTCATGGAGGTCTACCCGATGCGCCGCTTCGCAGTACTCGGCTTGGGCACGTTCGCCGCCATCACGGCCTTCTCGGCCATGGCGGAAGCGCAGGCCCAGGACCGGCCCCTGGTCCTTCGCGTCACCCCGCGCAGCTTCCTCGACCCCGGCACCGCCGCGCCCGTCGGATCCCTAAACCGCTACGCCACCCAGGGGCAGCTGTCCTACATGGTGAGCCCGCCCTGGAACAACCAGCGCGACCGCTTCGGCGAGGGCTCGCTGCCCGATCCGATCGGCGGCCCCTTCGTGGGCGCGCGCAATCCCTTCGCAGATCTGGAGACCACCGGCTCGATCCGCTAAACGCCGCATCCTCGAAGAAAAGCCCCGGCTCGCGCCGGGGCTTTTCGCTTGGCCGCGTGAGAGGCTCTTAAGCGAGGGCCTCCAGCTCCTTCACCACCGCGTCGCCCACATCCTGAGTGCCGACTGCATTGGCACCGGGAGCGGCGATGTCCTTGGTGCGGGTGCCCGAGGCCAGCACGTTGGCGATAGCCTTTTCGAGGCGGTCCGCCTCGTCGATGAGGCCGAAGGAATAGCGCAGAGCCATGCCGAAGGAGCCGATCATGGCGATGGGGTTGGCAAGCCCCTTGCCGGCGATGTCTGGGGCCGAG
>DASQTM010000214.1:0-2400 GCA_035641875.1 Microvirga sp.
ACAAGCTTCGGGGCCTTGTCGGGTCCTGGATGGCGCGACGGGTTCATGCCAGGGCTGGGGTCGATCCCGACGACCCGGCCGTTCTGCTCTTCACCTCGGGCGCGGAGGGCGCGCCGAAAGGCGTGGTGCTGTCCAATGCCAATCTGGTCGCCAACGCCTACCAGGTGAAAGCCCTGGCCGGCGATATCCTCGGCCCTGACGACGTGTTCTTCAATCCTCTGCCGATCTTCCATTCCTTCGGCTTGACCGCAGGGCTTCTGACGGCTCTGCTCAACGGCATCAAGTCGGTGCTCTATCCCAGCCCGCTGCATTACCGGCAGATTCCGAAGCTCGTGGCCGGCACACGCGCCACTTTCATGCTTGCCACCGACACCTTCCTCCAGGGCTATGCCCGGGCGGCGGGCGAGAACGACTTGGCGAGCGTGCGCTACGTGATCGCCGGGGCCGAGCGGGTGAAGGACGAGACCCGCAGGCTCTGGGCCAAGCACGGCACGGTGATCCTGGAGGGATATGGCGCCACCGAGTGTGCGCCGGTGATCGCCTGCAATCTCCCGCACCGCAATGAGCCTGGCTCCGTGGGCCTGTTCCTGCCCGGGATCGAGTGGCGTCTCGATCCAGTGGAAGGCATCCACGAGGGCGGCCGCCTGCATGTGCGCGGTCCCAACGTCATGAAGGGCTATCTCGATCCTGCCGCGCCGGGCGGGATCAACCCGCCGGACGAGGGCTGGCATGACACGGGCGACATCGTCACCGTGGAGGACGGCGTCGTCACCATCCGCGGCCGGGCGAAGCGCTTCGCGAAGGTGGCCGGGGAGATGGTGTCCCTGGGGGCGATCGAGAGCACGGTTCAAAGCCTCTGGCCCGAGTGCAACCACGTGGTCGTCGCCTTGCCCGATCCCCGGAAAGGGGAACAGATCGTCCTGATCACCGACAAGCCGGATGCGGACCGCGACGCCCTCCTGACCCATGCCCGCCACCAGGGCTTTCCCGAACTGTGGGTGCCCAAGGCCATTCTCGTGTCGAGCATTCCGGTGCTCGGCTCCGGCAAGACGGATTATGTCGCCGCAACCGAGATGGCGCGCCGGCTGCAACCGATGCTCTAGCGTCGATCGCGCCAAGCCGCCCGAGGGGAATGTCACCTTGGCGTGAGGCCCGTAACAAACCCCGTAGTCGCGGCGTTGTTCTCTCGTTCAGGCGAGCGTCCTGTTCCGCGGGCGTTCAGACACGGATGACGACATGAGAAAGACAGCTCTTGTTCTTGCCTTCATGGCCCTTGCTTCCGGCGTCCAGGCTCAACAGCGCCCGTTCACGCCAGCCATGAGCTGCGGCCAGGCCCAGCAGATCGTCTTTTCGAGAGGGGCGGCGGTTCTCGGCACCGGCACCTACACCTATGACCGCTATGTTCGGGACCGCGGCTTCTGCCAGATCGATGAGACTATCGAACCGGCATGGGTGCCGACCCGCGACACGCCCCAATGCCCGGTCGGATACCGCTGCCGCAGCGGAAGGCTCTTCTGGGAGGATTGATCCGGGGACGGGGCCTTCGCGACGGCCAGCGATTCCCCAGCAGCCACGAAGGGCAGGCCGCACCTGGGGAGCGCTCGTGTTAGGCGCGGGATGGATTTCGGGGTCAGGGACCGTTGTTGAAATTTTGCCACACCCGATGGAAGAATTGATCCCGAACGCCTGGAATGACCGCTTTTTGGGCAAGGAGCGCGTTTCTTCGCCAAAGCCGAGGCTTGGCGCGATTGCGCCCATCTTCATCATGGGTATTGTTACGTTTGTGCAAGGGGCTTGGATACAAGCGCCAAAGAATTTGGAGACAAACTCATGAAGCTCGTTAAGAGCCTTCTCCTCGGATCGGCTGCGGGTCTCGCTGCTGTTGTTGGGGCTCAAGCCGCCGATCTTCCCGTGCGGAAGGCTGCTGCTGTCGAATATGTTCGCGTCTGCTCCGCCTACGGCGCAGGCTTCTTCTACATCCCGGGCACGGAAACCTGCCTGCGTATCGGTGGCCGCGTTCGCGCCGACTACCTGTACAACGAGCCGCTGTTCCGCAGCGAGGACGCCATCGGCTTCCGCGCCCGCGGCCGCATCCAGGCCGACGCCCGCACTGAGACCGCTTACGGCACCCTGCGCGCTCTCGTCCGCTTCGAAATCACCCGCTCGTCCGGCACGCCCTTCGGCAACACCGACGTGGTTGGTGGCTCGAGCGCCAACGTCGCTCAGGCGTTCGTTCAGTTCGGCGGCCTGACTGCCGGTCGCGTGACCTCGTTCTTCTCGAACGGCGACCTGCCCACCGGTCACATGGGCACGCTGCGCGCTCTCGTCCGCTTCGAAATCACCCGCTCGTCCGGCTCGCCCTTCGGCCTCACCGGCTTGCAGGGGCCCTCGGCCGCCAAC